>JBLIHD010000218.1:0-3998 GCA_047636335.1 Flavobacterium sp. | reverse complement strand
ATATTTCTAATCAACAATGACTCAAGCACTAGACCTCTAGTTTTAAAATCGGCTTCAATGCTTTTAAATATACCATCTTGGAACTCATTCCTTTTGGTTGAGTACAAAGCGACAGCGTCATAAAAGACAGCGTTGTCACGAATACGTGTTCTTGTAACAGGACGCACAATTTTATCAATATAATTCACTCCAATTTCTTTAAAAATTGTTGGAGCATCCACAGCAGAGACACGATACAATACGGTCAAGTCAATCACCACTTCAAGTCCGTCATTCGACAATACTCTGATGGCATCATCACCTTGCTGATTCCCTTCCGTTTGGGCGGCAGACATGGTATAATTTTGAGTTTGAATATCAAAATTTGTCACCTCCAAAAGAGGGTTAATAATATGCAATCCCGGATCTAACACATCCGGCTCAACATTTCCGTATAACGATTTAACTCCAACAGTTCCAGCATTTATTTGTTGAAATGCTGACGTAAAAACACCCAATAGGATCAACAAAATCCCTATAATTCTAGCTAAGCTGGAGAATTTGGAAAATGGATTTTGGTCTTGTTTCAAAGTAAAGCTCATAATCAATAAGATTACGCCTAGAATAATAAGTAGTATCATTTTTTTTGTTTTTAGAATGTTTTATCTGTCAAGTGAACAGAAAAACAAATTAGAAAATGTGAGGACAAATTCATTTTATGGTTTTTCCTACGAGCAACCTTTTTGTTAGTCTCACAAAGCGAAGGTACAAAAATAAAGCCGCAATAGATAATCCTGCCAGAAGACCTATCCAAATTCCTGCCCCTTTCAGTTCAGTATAAAGACCTAAATAAATTGATATTGGAAACCCAACCACCCAATAAGCAACAAAAGTGATGTACATTGGAATTTTTACGTCTTGCAATCCTCTTAACGCACCCAAGACAACTACCTGTATTCCATCTGAAATTTGAAAAACTGCCGCAACTAATAATAGTTGTCCCGCAATTGCTATCACTTCCGTGTTTTTGGCTAAATCGTCCACATTATTCATATCGACAAAGAAAGCGGGCAACTGAGTATGAAGCAGAACAAATATCAGAGCGAAAAAAGATTCTACTATGATCGCCAATAAAAATATCGAATACGCAACAATACGAAGCTGCTTGTAATCACCCAAACCTTTTTGATTCCCAACCCGAATGGTCGCTGCTACACTTAAACCCATGGCGAACATAAACGTAAAAGTGGCTAAACTTAATGCAATTTGATTCGCTGCCTGATTTATTATTCCTAAAACACCCGAAAGCCAAACTGCTCCAGTGAACAAACCCACTTCAAAAAACATTTGCATTGCAGAAGGTGCCCCTAACCGAATAATTTCTATATTCACCTTTCTTTTTATGTTTTTCAGAGAGAACTTCTCGAAAAACGGATGGAACTTTTCCTTTTTTTGCATCATATAATGCATGTACCCAAGCATTACAAAACGTGATGCTATCGTCCCTATCCCTGCACCAACTATCCCTAACTCCGGAAAAATCCAAATACCATAAATGAATAAATAATTCAAAACGACATTTACTACATTCCCTAAAATGGTTGCCCACATAGAATACTTAGTCTCACTCATTCCATCCGCAAACTGTTTATACCCTTGGAAAATTATCAACGGAATCAAGGAAAAAGCCACAATGTCTAAATAAGGTTTGGCTAGCTCCACCACATTGTCAGGTTGCCCCATGAAACCGATCAATGGTTTTGAAAAAAAAATCAAACCGAAAAGGAATACTCCTAAAATCGTACATAAATACAATCCATGATGAAAAACACTCCGCCCCTCTTCAATGTTTTTTTTTCCGTCCGTTTCCGCTGCCAAAGGCGTAATTGCAGTTGAAAATCCAATCCCTAATGACATCGCTATAAAAACAAAGCTGTTTCCAAGAGAAACGGCAGCCAACTCCGTTGGTCCTAATTTACCCACCATAACATTATCTACAATCCCGACAATGGTATGACCTAACATTCCCGCAATTATAGGGTAGGCCAATCTTAGATTATACGAAAACTCTTTTGTGTATGTAGATAAATTCAATTTCTGTTCTTTTGAAGGCAAATATAATTAGAACCATTTTAATGTTCCTGCAATATTGAATTAAAATACACTCTATTTTAAGGCGCTTTTTTCCATTATCAAATATTATGTAACAAAATCAATTAATTCTATAACTTTTCAGCATATGCAGCTATATACATTTGTATCTGTCACTTTGAGTGTAATTAAACATCTTAAAGAAGACAATCAAAATAAAATAGAACGATATGAAAATTACGGGAAAGATTAAAATGTTATTTGTATTTGCAGTTTCGATGATGTTTGCAAATAATGCAAAAGCTCAAGACACCAAAGAAGTTGAAAATTACGATCAAGGTTTCAAATTAGGGTTTGGTATTACTGGAGGATATGCTGTTAATGACCCATACAAATTAGCCTTGGGAGCAGATACAAGATTACAATATGATTTAACGAAAAGATACTCTCTAACTTTGACTACTGGATTTACAAATCTTTTTGTAAGCAAAGCTGATGGAAGTGACTTAGGTTGTATTCCGGCTAAAGCAGGTTTTAAAGCATTCGTCTGGAATGACGAATTTTATGTAATGGGAGAAGCTGGTGCCGCGTTTGCAGTGACTAACGGTTATGACCAAACTTCATTAATCTTAGCGCCAAGTATTGGTTATGCGGCTAAATATATTGACGTCTCATTGCGTTACGAACACTATTCTGATTTTCCAAAAATGAACAACAGCGGAACTACAGGAAAAGGTGTTGGACAAATTGGTGTCCGTTTGGCTTACGGATTCGAACTATAGAACTATTTTAAATCAGTAAAAAAAATGCTCTGAAATTCAGAGCATTTTTTTTGTTTTTTAAACAAATAATTTTGGATGTTTTAGAACCAACAAAACCTGTAAATCACCTTTCTTTCTTCAAAATCTCCATATACATTTCAATATTAGCTTTTATATCTTCTTCTAATTCCGGTTCCTTGATATCGGTATGTTTCTGCATTTCTTCCCAGATAATTTTAGCGACAATATAACGGCTCATCTCCTTGTCATCGGCTGGAATCACATACCAGGGTGCATATTCTGTAGATGTTTTATTGATCGCTTCTTCATAATAATGCATATAATCATCCCAACGTTCCCTTTCTTTTAAATCGCCGACAGAGAATTTCCAATTGTGCTTTTCCTCTTCCAGCCGCCGTACCAGACGTTCTCTCTGTTCCTCCTTACTCATGTTCAAAAAGAATTTAAGCAAAACGATTCCGTTTTGGGTAATGTGCTTCTCAAAATTCCTGATTTGTTCCATCCGATTTTCCCAAAATTCAGCTGTAATGTCTTCCACTTTTTCAATTCCTGGTAAATTCTCATTCATGATGTATTCCGGATGCACTCGGGTAACCAAAACATTTTCATAATGTGATCTGTTAAAAATACCAAACTTTCCTTTTTCAGGTAACGCCAGATAATGACGCCATAGATAATCGTGTTCCAGCTCTGTCGTATTCGGAGTTTTAAAACTATGCACCACAACGCCACGAGAACTGAATTCCTTAAAAACTTCCCGTATCAAACTGTCTTTTCCCGAGGTGTCCATGCCCTGGAGACATATCAGCACACCATAGCGATTGTGCGCATACATAATGTCCTGCAATGCACTCAACTTCTCTTGCACCTTGTCTAATTTTTCCTCCTTATCGTCATCACTAGCTTTATTAAACAAGTTCGTGGGAATTTTAGACAAATCAATTTTGCCGGTCACTTTAAAATCATTGGGATCAATTGACTTCATGAGAAATGTTTTATCTTTAGATACTCAAATATAATAAATAATTGGATTAATATTGATGAATTTCAGGAGCCCTTTCCGGCTATTCGCTACAAATAAAATTAACTGAAATCCAATTAAAATAAAAGTATAGTGAAGTAATCTTTTAATCCGCAGAAAAAACG
>JBLIHD010000217.1:0-4001 GCA_047636335.1 Flavobacterium sp. | reverse complement strand
TTAAAATATTCTAACGAAGCTTTAGAAATTTCTGAAAATGAAGAAATAATTGAATTTGCTGAAAAGATAAATCTAGAAAATGGGAAGAAACTGAACAATAAAAACAGCCACCAACAGCCATTTTAAGCTAGTTAGAATTTAGTGGTATTACCGTTTCGCATCAAGTTTTCGTTAAGCCACAAACACTCTGAATTTGATTTCGCAAAATAACTAGGAGTAAATATGAGTTCGCACTAAGCCCACCGACAATGTGCGGTCCAAAATAGTACGCCTAAAAAATAACAGAGCTAAAAATGAATAATAATCTAATCTATAGTTTACTTTTTACTAATGGTGCCTATCTCTATTTTAGATTTCATAAATGGTGGTTGAGTATTCGAAAGGAAAAAGAAGAAGTTTTGAATCCCGATTTTAAATTTGTTGGAGTTTTAAAGGATTGGGTAATAATTCTAATATTGATATTGGCTGCACTATCTTTTTTAATTAAGGGGTTATAAAAAAAAATTAATTAGGATCTGTAAAAAAGGATTTAATAAATATAGAATCACGAACTTTGATTCGTCAATTCAGATGACCAATAAATTCACAGCATAATAATGACCTTAAACATAGAAACTCCGGCCTTACTTTTCTCAGCCACCTCTTTAATCCTTCTGGCCTACACCAATCGATTTTTAACAATTGCGTCAATTATTCGCGGTTTAAAAAAGATATATGATGAAAAAGAAAACAAAACTATCTTACTAGAAATTAAAAATCTCAACCTGCGTTTAACCTTAATCCGTTATATGCAACTTTTCGGGGTATGCTGTTTATTCCTTTCTGTTTTCGCCATGTTACTGCTGTTTCTCGATTATCAATTAATCAGCATCTACCTTTTTGGTTTGAGCTTACTCAGCTTGCTGATCTCTTTGGGATTGTCCTTTTGGGAAATTAGTATTTCCGTAAATGCGCTCCGCTTACATTTGAGTGACTTAACGGATTTTGAAAAAAAATAAAACATCATTCCTGCTTAATGAGTTTTATAATTTTAATTGTCTCTGAATTGAAGTTGCAAAACTAAAAAGCGGCGCTAAAGCAGTGTCTTCCCCTATAAAAAAGTATCTTCGCCAGCTTTTAAAATGAAAATAATGATTGAAAACAAGGTCTTAAAAGGAGTTTTTTTAGTTGCATTTGGCGCAACTAGCTATGGTATGCTGGCCACCTTTGTAAAAATGGCTTATAACGAAGGATATACCACTGCTGAAATCACTTCATCCCAATTTATACTAGGGATATTGGGAATATTAATTATCAACCTGCTTCAAAAAAACAAAAATAAAAATAAAAACAAGACGTTAAAGGCGTCGAAGCAAAACATATTCCATTTAATGCTGGCAGGAACTTCCTTGGGAATGACTAGTGTCTTTTATTATTTGACCGTAAAATACATTCCGGTTTCCATTGGTATTGTTTTATTGATGCAAACAGTCTGGATGGGGGTTTTACTTGAAATGGTTTTAGAAAAAAAAATCCCTTCTACCCAGAAAATCATATCAGTAGTTATCGTGCTGATTGGAACAGTTTTGGCAACCAACTTAATCAAAAATGAAATCCCTTTAGATTGGCATGGTATCATGTGGGGCATTTTGGCGGCAGCCTCATTCACTACCACAATGTTTACCGCGAATCGGGTGGCAACAGAAATTTCTTCGGCGCAACGCAGTTTATACATGTTGTTGGGTGGCGCAGTGATTGTATTTTCATTTTCGATAGCAACACAAACCGCTCCATTCAACTTTGACATATTCCTTAAATGGGGACTCATTTTGGCCCTTTTCGGCACCATAATTCCTCCCATGCTAATGAATGCAGGCTTTCCGCTTACGGGAATCGGACTGGGAAGTATTGTTTCGGCATTGGAACTTCCCGTTTCGGTAACGATGGCTTATTTCCTTTTGAATGAAGAAGTTAATATTACGCAATGGCTCGGCATTATTTTAATTATTTTGGCCATCGTAATAATGAATGTGAATTTTAAAAATCGAAATAAACAGCGATCTTTTTAATCAAAAGAAATACTCGTTTAATATCCCTACATTCGCAACTTCAAGAAATTCAATTTGCTTCACTATGATTTTACCTTGGCATCTTTACTTAATGGCTTTGATCTATGTAGTTGCAGGACTCAATCATTTTAGAAGCCCTAAACTTTATGAAAAAATAATACCTCCGTACTTTTCTAAACCCAAATTGTTAAATTTGATAAGTGGTTTTGCTGAAGTAGTATTGGGAATAGCGCTACTGATCCCGATGCTCTCAACCTATGCTGCTTGGGGAATTATAGCGTTGTTAATTGCCGTTTTCCCTACTCATGTCTATATGTACAAAAATGACAAAGCAGGAATGAGATTGCCGAAATTCGTTTTGCTTTTGCGTATGCCATTGCAATTGGGTTTAATTTTTTGGGCTTATATGTATACCTAAAAAAATAAAACCACCGTTCCACATACCTACTAGTGGCTGTTTTATTATTTCTCTACTTCTTAAAATAATCCCGATTCAAAAAAGAGGATTGCCAATATCAATTCCGATTTTCAGGAAAAAAAAGTAGCCCAAAAAACTTCCGCAATGTACGCATGCCTCAAACAACTAAACCGCTACTTCAGGCGCGTCCCTAATAAATCTTAAATTTCGGGTTATCAAATGAATAGTTAAGGTAAAAAATGCTATTTTTGAAACAAACAAGAGCATCATGAACGAAATTATCTCCTATTTTTCAACGATTCCATCGGCACATAGAAGTTTAATTCTGGTAAGCGGTATCACTATTTTTTGGCTTATTGAGAATGCTTTCCCTCTTTTCAACTTTAAGTACAAGAAATGGCAGCACGCGGGCATCAATATTTTCCTAACGTTAACTACAATTGTAGTCAATTTCGCATTGGCTTTTATATTATTGCAATCGGCTGATTGGGCTTTTGCACATCAATTTGGAATTCTGCAGTGGTTGCCACAAATGCCATTATGGTTATATGCGTTGGTTGGTTTACTATTATTGGATTTAATAGGAGCCTATCTCGTTCACTGGGTGGAACACAAAGTTAAATTCCTGTGGCGATTTCATTTAATACACCATACGGATGTGTGGGTAGACACCACCTCGGCCAATAGGCATCATCCGGGCGAAAGCGTCATCCGGTTTGCTTTCACCACACTGGGGGTCTTGATCGTCGGAAGCCCTATGTGGCTCGTTTTCCTGTACCAAACCTTGTCTGTAATCGCTACGCAATTCAATCACGCCAATATAGCTATGCCTAAAAAATGGGACACCGTTTTAAGTTATTTCATCGTCTCCCCTGATATGCATAAAGTGCATCACCATTACAAATTGCCTTACACGGACAGCAATTACGGCAATATTTTTTCGGTTTGGGATCGACTTTTCGGGACGTTTAAAACGCTTTCAAAAGAGGATATCATCTATGGAGTAGACTCCCATATGGAGATCAAAGAACACAATCATTTGCAGAATTTATTGAAAATACCGTTCCAAAGACGACGCTCATCTAAAAAGTTATAAATACCATAAAAAAAAACGATATTTTGGACAGAAATAAATATATTTTTATTAATATTGGGGTCTGATTTAGAATCAATTATATTAATCATTAAAAACAAATTGAATTAATTTTCACCTGATGAAAAAGAGTAACCGCAAAGAATTGACCTGGGAACAAACAGAAAAACTTGTTACAATGGCCTTAGAGGAAAAGAATCCATTTGAAATTATCAAAAAAGAATTCGGTCTGTCCGAAAAAGAGATTCTGGAAATAATGAAAAAGAAGATGCCGCCAGAGAAATTTGAAATGTGGAAAAAGAAAGCTACAGCAAACAAGCCAAAACCAAAACCGATAAAAATCGATCATTTTGATGAAGATTTGGACGGTAAGTACTACATAAAAAATAAATTAGATTAACCGATTAAAAAAAAACACTCTCAAATAAGAGTGTTTTTTTTT
>JBLIHD010000216.1:0-4009 GCA_047636335.1 Flavobacterium sp. | reverse complement strand
GTATCACAGTCAACCAAGCTGGAAACACTTTGTTTCAAAACTTATGAACTTTTGATTCCTCATAACTAACGCTACAACTTCCAAAGGAACTGGGCCTGCAGCCGGGCAGCCATAAGCGATTAATTCCCCTGGCATTATACTTTTGTCAATGCCAAGTCTTGGACTGATAAAAATTAATAACCATTCCTTAAAAAGGCAAAAAAAAATCCGCCATAGCGGATTTTTTAAGTTTATTATTAGACTTGAACTACTTAGGATTTAAAATAAGTTCAATTCGTTTAATGCTGTCTTCATAATGATATTTCGTTTCGGTGTTCAGCGTGTTGTTTTTTGCGTTAACCAACATCACTTTTAGCACGTTGAGCTCCCCTCTGACTAAAGACCGAAGGTCAGATTGCGATACGTTATAGTATCCTTCTGATCTTTCCGATTTTATTTCCTCGTTCATTAAATAATCCATTCTTTCAATGTAGGCACGTTGCAGGTTTCTTCGGTAAATAACTACATTCGTCCCCTTAATTGTCTCTTTCCAGATCCCTTTCCTCATATCACGAAGCAAATCGAGCGCTTTATAATTAGTGGCGCCCATTATCCCTGCATCCATTAATCTACCGATACGACCAAAACTCAAAACATTGTCTAAATGACGCGCTTGCAGGTTCCTGAAAATTTCAGTATACCCTGAATAATCTATATTTTTTAAGGTCGATACATTAACTAGCCAAGTCGGAGAATTAAATGCATTGTCCTGCAGCCATTGCATAGCTTGTTGCTGTTGCGCTTTCGGTACAATTTCATATACATTCCCTTTTTGGTTAGGATTTTGGAGATTTTCATGTACTCCCCCTACATTGGTCACAACATGCCCCACATACCTACTCCATACACCCAACAATTCCTTATAAAGCTCATCTAAATCTTCATAATTATTCGTTACATCACTCGTCCACTCTGACAAATGAGCTGCCACATACTGTAAGTTTTTAAGGCCGTAGGTACTGGCCTTCATAGAATTGTCACCAATATCTTCTGTTTGTGAAGATGGGTCAAAACTACTGCTCTGTTTTCCATATTTATACATCGGATTACCCGTTTTCTCCAAAATCCATTTGTCCAATGTGGGCTTCTCCGATTCAGGAGATTTCGAATTTGGAATTACCCTATAGCCCCAATTAACGGCATAATGATCGTAAGCTCCCATTTGACGAATAAAACGAATGTTTTTGTCTCCGGGCTGGGCAATGTAATTGAATCGCGCATAATCCATTATACTAGCTGCAATTCCATTTTTTTGCGTAAACGCACCGTCTCTGTAGCTTTCAGTTTCATAAGCACAACTGGCTCCCATATTATGTGGAAAACCAAGAGCATGGCCCACTTCATGTGCGATAACCATGCGCATCATATCCCCCATTTCCTCATCACTCGTGTGTAAAGTTCTAGCCGATGGGTTTGCGGCCCCTGTTTCCAATAAATACCTGTTTCTGTACGAACGCAAATGATTGTGATACCAAATTACGTCACTCTCGATTATCTCTCCAGTCCTTGGATCCGTGACACTTGGCCCCACAGCATTACGGGTCGTACTCGCGACGTAACGAATCACTGAATAACGAATGTCTTCCGGACTAAAATCAGGATCCTCTTCTTTAGTTGGCGCGTCTTTAGCAATAATGGCATTTTTAAATCCGGCTCCCTCAAAAGGCTTCTGCCATTCCTCGATTCCCAATTTGATGTATTTGCGCAATTTTTCAGGGGTGGCGGGATCTAAATAATAAACAATTGGTTTTATAGGCTCCACTAATTCTCCACGCGCATAGGCTTCAGGGTCTTTAGGCTCCATTCTCCAACGACGGATATAGGTTTTACTGTCTGCTTTTAATTCATTGCTTCCATAATCGAATTGACTCATGGTAAACCATCCCACCCTTGTATCGGCTAATCTGGGCTGCATCTGCTTCTCAGGAAGCAAAATCATCGATTGGTTCATCTGGATGCTTATTGTTTCCGAATCCTCTAAAACAGGAGGTTTGGCCGCGTTATAGCTGAAATCCTGAACAACCTCGATATTCATCGGGAAACTGCGCATTGTATTAATAAAGCTTCGCGAATCGTCTAGCCCTTTCACCTTGTACCTTTCTCTTAGAGCCGCTGACAATCCACTGATGGATTTCACATCCGTAGTGTAAAATTTAGTCACATCGATTACGGTGTTAGCAGAATCTTTGCTAAAAGCCACGATATCAAATGCAAACAAGGTAGGTTCGTAATTATTTGATTTTACTGATATACTGATCGGTAAGCTATCGTTAGCAATTGATTTATAAGACTTCAGCTTGATAAGTATTTTATCTTGAAAACGCTGCCAAACAATCAGTTGCTCATTTGTTTCCGATCCTGCATTTACGTAGCCGCCGCCCAAATCAGATGGGATTTTTGACAACCTACTGACCAAAAGCATATCTTTGTTCAACAAAACATTCGGAATTTCGAAAAAATATTTCTTATCTACCTTGTGCACAATAAACAATCCCGGATCAGAAATGGCTTCCTTGGTAATTACCTTGCTGTACTCCTTGATAGTGACCTCCGGCTTTTTTTCTGGGGGAGGCGTAACGGCCACCTCAGTTTTCTTATTTTTTTTGCGCTTTGACTGTGCAAAGTTTGACGTTGGCGCTAGCATAATTACAGCGACTGCGGTTAAAAAGATAATTTTTTTCACTTAGTTGGTTATTTATAGTTTTCAAAATCAAAAATAAATTTTAACAGCTGTAAACTGACTATAATAGATTTGTTTAACTTATAATTAACGATTGTTGAATTGAGAAACATTACAAACGACAGAAGCATGATCTTTCCACCTTCGACTCTATAAAACCAATTTTGAATTTCTATCAATAGTTTTTTACTTTACCACATTAAGAGCGTTTATTTTTTAATGGGGACAAATTAAACCTCTCAGAAATTCAGTAAGAAAATTTATTAGCGCAAAACATTTCTTCAAGTCAATTGCGAAACCTTTTAGGTTTAATCCCAAAACACTATGTGTAAATTATAGCCCAAAATGAGCAGAAAAAAAGGGAATAAATTCTTTATTTGGAATATTAGCCGTGATAAATCTGATTGTTAATGGCAAATATTACTTTAAAAACACCACTAAAAGCGATAAAAAATAAAAGAAACGATCGCTAACGACCATTTCCCAATATTGGTGTCTTGGGCTGCATTTAAAGTTTGTACTTACAAAATTAATCCTTTTTTCCAAGATCAAGCTTTCCTCAATTCCCATATCTATCCAAGCACCAGAATGTCAAACCGCCTACCAACAACTTCTCATTCATTTTACATTTTTTTATTAAACATTTACTAAAAGTGTTTTGTTAACTTATTGATTTATAGTATCTTTATAAATATATTTTTCTAAAAACATATTTTGCGGGTACAATTGACAGCGTGAACGGCTAGTATAACGAACTTCCGAAATTGGATCTCGTGGGCACAATGACAAGAAATTTTATTTTGTAGAATGTTTAATCATCTAAACGAAATGTGATTCAGCTTTAACTTTATGAAGAACAACAAAACTGGGACGATTTATATTGCGTTTTGGTGTCTTTTTAGGTAATAAACGTACTATAGCTGGCCTAATCCTTAAATTAAGGGTACCTTGCAAACCTAAGAAATCAGCCTAAATCATTGAAGGGTTTGATGTATCACAGAGTGTTTCAAACTCTCAACAAAATTAAATTACATTAAAAAAATATTTTATGGCTAAGAAGATTATTAGAAGTGATGAGAAAAAATCCATTTTTGGATTGGATGTTAATGGACCGGTGTTTTTCACCTCAGCCATTACCATCATCATCATAATAGCGTTAACCCTTATTTTCAAAGATGGGGCGGAAGAAGTTTTTACCGCGACCCAGACTTATGTCGCTAACAAGGCAGGGTGGTTTTTTATCTTAAGCGTAAATATTTTTCTGATATTTATGTTTTATCTGGCCTTCAG
>JBLIHD010000215.1:0-4024 GCA_047636335.1 Flavobacterium sp. | reverse complement strand
GTATTTAAAAAAGATTTATACCACTCCTTGAGCTAGCATAGCATCAGCCACTTTTACAAATCCAGCGATGTTTGCACCTTTTACATAATCAACATAACCATTAGTGTCAGAACCATATTTCACACATGAAGCGTGAATGGCTAACATAATACCTTTTAATTTATCATCAACCTCTTCAGATGTCCAGTTTAATCTCAATGAATTTTGGGACATTTCTAAACCTGAAGTTGCAACTCCTCCAGCATTTGCTGCTTTTCCTGGAGCGAATAGTAATTTTGCTTCTTGGAATACAATAACTGCATCAGGCATGGTTGGCATGTTAGCTCCTTCAGCCACACAAATACATCCGTGTGCCACTAAAGATTTTGCTTCATCTCCATTCAATTCATTTTGAGTCGCACAAGGCAAGGCAATATCACATTTAACTTCCCAAGGACGTGCTCCTTCAATATATTTTGCATTAGGGTACTTCTTAACATAGTCGCTAATTCTACCTCTCAATTCATTTTTAATCTCCATTATATGAGCCAGTTTCTCTCCATCAATACCGTCAGCATCGTAGATATATCCACCAGAATCTGACATAGTCACAACTTTACCACCTAATTGGATAGATTTTTCGGCAGCATATTGAGCTACGTTTCCAGAACCGGAAACCACAACTGTTTTACCTGCAAAACTATTCCCTTTTGTTTCTAACATACTTTGTGCAAAATAAACCGCACCGTATCCAGTTGCCTCAGGTCTAATTAATGAACCTCCGAAAGAAATCCCTTTACCGGTCAAAACACCTGTAAATTCATTTCTCAGCCTCTTATATTGACCAAACATAAATCCTACTTCTCTTCCTCCTACACCAATATCCCCTGCAGGAACATCCGTATTTGCTCCTATGTGCTTTGACAATTCTGTCATGAAACTTTGACAAAAACGCATCACTTCATTGTCTGATTTTCCTTTTGGATCAAAATCAGCTCCACCTTTACCACCACCCAGTGGCAATGTGGTTAAGCTGTTTTTAAATGTCTGCTCAAAAGCTAAAAATTTCAAGATACTCAAATTCACAGATGGGTGAAAACGAAGTCCCCCTTTGTATGGTCCGATAGCTGAATTCATCTGGATACGGAATCCTCTATTTACTTGAGTTGCCCCTTTATCATCAATCCAAGCTACACGGAAAATAATGATTCGATCAGATTCGACCATTCTTTCCAGAAGCATTTTGTTCTGATATTTTTTATTTTCTTCGATAAAAGGAATCACCGTTTCGGCAACTTCTAAAACTGCCTGTAAGAATTCTGGTTCGTTTGGGTTTTTTTTAGCAACCTCTTCTATGAAAGTAGTAATACTTTGTGACATGATTATTAGATTATTAACGTTTAAGAAAACGTTTTCGTTATTACGCACAAATATACGTTTTATAAAAATCTTTCTAATTAATATTTAACTATATCTTGACGAATTATCTTTTTATTAATCAATACTTGAAATCCTGGCTTTTGAAGTTGCTAATTACATAAAAACGTTATCGTTTTCTTAAGCAAATTACCATTTGTTTACTTATTTTTAATTTTAATCTTAAGCGATGAATGATGTTTTTTATATATTTGTCCAGACTAGAAATTTTAACAGGAAATGCTCAAATACGTCTCTCTTATTTTATTTGTTTTATTTGGTTTTTCAAATAATTCAAATGCTCAATTCGGCTTCTCGCACGAGGTGGGAGTTATCGCTGGCCCTGTAGCTTTTCAATCGGACTATGGCGAACGTTACAGTTTAAGCACTAATGCCGGAAATACAGGATTGGGAGTAGGAATAATACATTATATAAATTTCTCCTATGAAGCGGAATGTAACTGTTACACCCCTGAGACCTATTTTAACGATCATTTTAAATTAAGAAGCGAATTGTCCTATAATAAAACCAACTTAGAACATCTTGGAGAATGGGTCGCCCCAGAAAGAACATCACTGGGTGCCGACCAATTACGCGCTATGAAAGGAAGTACTGCAGTTACCAACATAGGTATGCAGCTGGAGTACTTTCCTTTTAGTATCCGTGATTTCACTGCCAGAATAGGTAGTTTGGGTCCGTTCGTGAGTCTGGGAGCCCAATTCAGTTATTATGATGCCAAGGCTTATTCTACACTTGGACCATTGGGAACGCCCTTAACGACCTTCCCAAAATATTTAGTCCCTACCGACAATCGCCCTTATGGGTTTTCGACAGAAGGAGGCTCAGTTTGGTCAGTTGTTTCAAGTGTTGGAACACGATATAAGTTAACGCCCTTGCGCGATTTAATGATAGATTTACGTTTCCAATATTTTTTTTCCAACTGGGTGGATGGCTTAAACCCCAACCCAGCGATTTACAAGGAGAATAAAGCAAACGACTGGTTAGTGTGGTTTAATGTCGGTTACATTTATTATCTACAATAGAAAAACAAAAACCCCAATCCTAAAACTAGAATTGAGGTTTTTTATTGGTTATAAACCATCTCCACGCAAAGAAGAATGGCTTATGCCAATGCTTGCTTCAAATCTTCTATCAAATCTTCTATATCTTCAACCCCTACACTTAAACGAACTAAATCGTCTGTAATTCCTGCTTCTTTTCTTTTATCTGCCGGTATAGAAGCATGTGTCATCAAAGCGGGGTGATTTGCCAAAGATTCAACTCCTCCTAATGATTCTGCCAAAGTAAATACTTTGACTTTCTCTAAGAAATTAACTGAATCTTCTTTTTTACCAGATACAAAATCAAAAGAAACCATTCCGCCAAAACCACTCATTTGCTTTTTAGCAATTTCATAAAAAGGATGGCTTACTAAACCTGGGTAATAAACCGTTTTTACTTTAGGGTGATTATTTAAAAATTCAGCGATTTTCTCTCCGTTCTCACAATGTCTTTGCATTCTTAAATGCAACGTTTTTATTCCTCTAAGAACAAGAAAACTATCCATTGGCCCAAGTGTCGCTCCAGTAGCAAATTGTTGAAAATGCAATTGTTTCCCTAATTCAGCCGTTTTGGTAATTAAAGCTCCCGCTATAACATCAGAATGTCCCGAAAGGTATTTTGTAGCCGAATGCATCACTACATCAGCCCCTAAGTCTAGCGGGTTCTGCAAGTATGGTGTCGCAAAAGTATTGTCAACGGCAAAAAGAATATTCTTCGATTTTATGATTTTAGCAATTGCCGCTATGTCTGCCAATTTCATCAAAGGGTTTGTTGGTGTTTCAACCCAAACCAATTTGGTGTTTTCATTAATCAATAACTGGAACTTGTCCAGATCATTCATATTCACATAATGAAACTTAATCCCCGAATTTTTATATATCTGAGTGAACAATCTATACGTACCGCCGTACAAATCATCCATAGTGATGATTTCGTCACCCGCTTTGAAAGAACGCAACAAACAATCAGTCGCAGCTAATCCAGATGAAAACGCCAAACCTCTAGCGCCATTTTCGATACTTGCCAGCGCGCCTTCTAATGCTGTTCTGGTTGGATTCGCAGTTCTACTATACCCATAATCACCGATAGGTTCCCCCGGGCTGGTTTGTGCAAATGTAGAAGTTTGAAAAACCGGTGGCATAACAGCACCAGTAGTTGGTTCGTAATGTTGCCCGCCGTGTATTGTTTTTGTATTGAATTTCATGTTTTTCAATTTTTTATGATCTAATAAACTTACCTTTAAATTTATTACTTAGCAAGGCAAAAGTCCATACCTTTGGTTTAAATTAACACTTTTTGAGATGAAACACATCTTGTTATATGCGATATTACTCTTTTCAATGGCACGCTGTTCAAAGGAACTGGATTTTGAAAACCAGTCTTTCGAAAAAAAAACCAGTTTACCATGTAATGAAAGTTGTCCTCATATCAACGTCACCATTCCAATTGCGAAAGACGTCCCGATAGTAGCTGACAGCATCAACAAAAAAGTTTTTTCTGTTTTGAAGGAGATTATTTATTTTGGTGAGAAACCATACACCTCAATCGATTATGATGGACTGCTAA
>JBLIHD010000214.1:0-4038 GCA_047636335.1 Flavobacterium sp. | reverse complement strand
TTGCGCCAAAAGCACCAGATCCATTAGTTGAAGTACCCACACCGCGTTGCAGCTGCGCACTTTCTAGCGAGGAAGCGAAATCAGGCATATTCACCCAATAGGTACCGTGACTTTCTGAATCATTATAGGGAATCCCGTTGATGGTCACGTTCACTCGGGTCGCGTCGCTACCACGCACACGAATTCCGGTGTATCCCACTCCGTTTCCGGCATCGGATGTTGTCACTACAGATGGCAGGTAATTCATCAGAATAGGAATATCCTGTCCTAGGTTTCGAAACTTAATGTCTTTTTTGTCTAAATTACTGAAACTAACGGGTGTTTGAGCAGTGACCCGCACCGCAGAAACGAGTACCTCATCCAGCTTATTAACCTGTGTAGTGTCTTTTACTTGCGAAAAAGAGAGAAAAGAAAAAAGAGAGAAAAGAATTGACGTCGAGATTGTCAAGTTTTGTTTTTTTGCAATTTTGCGTCTTTGCAACTTTGCTAGATTGTAACCAATAATAGTATTCATCCGTAAATAAGATTACGAATAAAAGGGGGAATTATTCCTTTTGTTAAATTAATAAATGATTGTTTCCTATGACAAATAGATAGTGTGCACGCTATTTTTTTGTCATTTTTTCCCTTAGCGACATTACTCGCCCAGGTTCGTTGGGTATGATCTCAGCTCGTTATTTAGAGCACCCCTTTGAGACGGTGCAAATGTAATCTTAAAAAAAACAAAAATCAAACAAGAAGTTATAATTTAATATCGTTTCCTTTAAAAGTCACTCTTTTATTCAAACTAATCACTGCTTTTTAGCTATCTTCAAGTATCTCTTTTAATTCCAAACCTTTAAGCGGTTTATTAATATGACCATAAACAAAGGGATAGGCCATAGTTTTTTTCCTATCTTCTTCAGAAATTGAACTTGTAACAATAACCACTTTTAAATTATGCGAAATTGTATTTAAATTCTCCAATACCTGGAAACCATCCATAACAGGCATATTTAAGTCTAATAAAACCACTGTGTCTTCTAATTCGCGGGAGTTCCCCTGAATAAAATCACAAGCAACATCAGATTTAACATAACTTACTATAGAGCTGTTTTCAAAGTGTCTTTTAATTTCAAACTCAATTAAAAACAACATGATTTTATCGTCATCAATCAATATAAAATTTGGCTTTCCCATATTTAAAAATCTATTTTGACGGTTGTACCTTTGCCTACTTCACTTTCAATTTGGATTTTACCATTGTAATTTTCAACAATTAGTTTAGTCAAATACAATCCTATTCCGCTCCCTGTCCTCTCATGATGAAAACGCTTAAAAGGTTTAAAAAGCTTCTCTTTTTGAAAATTAGAGTCAAACCCAATACCGTTATCTCTTATTATGATTGACCTGGTCTCATTCTCTGTTTTAGTAGTGACTTGAATAAATTTTGCTGTTCTAGGATTCTCTGAAGCGTACTTGACTGCATTACTTAGTATGTTCAATAAAACACTTTTTAAATGAATATCCTCTATCAAAAAAGCAGGACAATCAGAAAAATCTGCCTTTACCGCTATTTGCTTTTCGTCTATAAGGTATTTGAGTTGCAAAATTACATTATTGAAGATAGGTTCAATATTTCGTTCCTTTATATCCTCCTGTGAAAAACTTTCCTTTTGTTTAATAATAGTTGTCAAACTATCTATTGTATCTTTCATCAACTCAACACTAGAGATAGCATTTTCAATTAGTACAGAATTGAACTCTGGGTCGGCACCATCCTTTTGTAAAAGGTCCAGTAATCCCTCCAAGTTTGTTAAAGGGCTCCTAAGATCATGGGAAGCAATCAAAGTCATTTGTTTTAATTCATTATTGTTGTCAAATAACTTTTTATCAAGTCTCATTCTATTTTTTAACTCTAACCGCAGTTTTTTATTTTTATCAAATAACTTTTTTCCTACTTTATTTAGGATGCCATTAAAAATTAATGACAGAATTACTATCATCAATACTGAAATTAAAACTAAATAGCCAACGCTTTCTTTCAGATCATTTAAATGAATTGAATTGTCATGTAAAACAAAAACATCCCCAAATTCTGTATCATCAAAATTAGTCAAAGCGAATGACTTTGACAGATAGTCAATGCCATTAAACTTTATGGTTGATATTGAATCTGAATTTATTTTCTCTTCAATTACGCTTCTTACCATTTTAGTTTCTCGTGGAAGCGTTGACCATTCTAAAAACAAACTGTCTTTCCCCTTTTTAAACAGCCCAGACTTCTCAATTTCATCTTTATCCAGTTTTAAATTGAGTACATTTCTCTCAGCAAAAAAAAGGAAATCCATATGGGTCTGCTTGGCGGTTTCCTCCAATATTTTATTAAATTTTTTTCCAACGATAACATACCCCACCACTTTTTGAGTGGTGTCGCGTACCGGTAAAATTACTCTTAAACAAACATCCGAATAAGTTCCAGAATCAATACGAAAAAAGCCAGCACCCGTCTTAAGTGCTTTTTTAAATATAACTCGTTGAGCCATACTTTCACCATATTCATTAGGAAGATGGCTCCTATACCTAACAATCCCATCAACTGAAATAAAATTTAACAAATCGGGATTTACCTCCAAACCCTCTTTTTTATAATAAGACTTTGAAATTTTTGCTAACTCTTTACGGTTATTCATTTTTAAAGCTTGCACCAAAGAATCATTTGTACTTAACCGATCAATAAACAACCGAAGATTTATGGCTTCAGATTTTATTTTTTCTTCAAGCATCGTGTCAATATTTTTATATTCAAACGAAACCTCTTTTTGTATCGAAGTCTTCTGCAACAAGTAAACACTTATCATCGATACTGATATAAATATAATGGCGAACAAAAAAAAAGGGATAAAAATAGATTTTTTAAGCCCTCTAATCGTAAGTAATTTGTTTAATATTTGCTTCAGATTTCCCTTCATTTGTTTTTTTCTCCTTTATGTATAAGTAAACTGTTGTGCAATAAATTATTAATTTCTTCTTCTCTAAAGGAAATAACCTTTAGTTTAACTTGAAAAAATTTAATGTAAAGAAAACCGCATGGTACTACTTTATAACTCACATGATAACAAATATACGACAATACTTACAGTTGAAGATGCTCAACAATTCCTAAAATTGAATAAAAACAGACCCTATCTAACTACAATTATCATTAAACCCTTTTTGACTGTTGTCAGACCCTAGTCAATTAACATCTGGTTTCCGCCGATTTTGCTTCAAATTAGAGATGTTTTTTTTGTTCTTTATCCGTTTTCTAATTGCTGATTTTGGCACCCTAGTTTCTTTCCTGGCTTTTTGCACACTTAATCCCTTCTTGACAAGTTCTAAAAAGCGTTTAGTGACAATATCCTTGTTCCTTAATTGGCTTCGGTCTTCATCACAATTCAGTATTAATATTGAATTTATCGTTAATCGGGAAGACAGATTCGTTTGCAGTAATGTTTTTTCTTCCGCAGTTAACGCCTGGCTATTTTTTAAATCAAAGTACAGCACCACCTTTGACGAAACCTTGTTGACATTTTGGCCGCCAGCCCCGCTACTGCGAACCGCTTTATAATTTAATTCTGATATTAGTTTTTGAATTTCCATTTATGCTAAAATTGTTTCAGAAAATTATTTTGGTTGATGTGCCGCTTTCAGTAAGTCGTTTACTGTTTTCACCGGATTGAAAGTGATTAATGGCACCTCAACAAAAACAGTTAACCAGTTCGACATGGCACCATTCCATAAACCCGGCAATTCATAGGTTCTGATACGTTTTCCTGCATTGTTCCTTTCTACAATAAAACCACTGTTTTGGTCAACAAACCGAGTCAGATCGAATTTTTCGTTTTTATAATTTTTAATTCCACAAACTAAATCCACGGGATTAAAATGTGTAGATGCGGTCATAATCCTGACTTGGCTGTCATCGTCCAAATCTACTTGCGATGATTCGACTATTTGCAATGAAATGGTTCCGCTTTCGTTCCATACCCAAAAAGGGCCCCCTCCTGGTTCCCCTTC
>JBLIHD010000213.1:0-4040 GCA_047636335.1 Flavobacterium sp. | reverse complement strand
TATTAACCCATCGACCATCTACAAAAACACCAGAAATTTTGCGTGTGTTTTTTATATCGTCTAGCGGATTGGCGTCAAGTAAAATAAGATCTGCATATTTACCTCGTTCAACAGTTCCCACCTTGCTGTTGATTTCTAGCCATTCGGAAGGTAAACGTGTTGCTGAAATTAATGCTTCTTCATTAGTTAGACCTGCATCGACTAATAACTCCAATTCATTGTGAAGTGAGAAACCTGTGAGCACGCCAGAAGTACCAGCATCAGTTCCTGCTACCATTGGTACACCAGCTTTTTTGAAAGCTTTTACCAAATCTTTATGGAAAGAAATGATATCATCAAAATAAGCAATATTTTCTGGACTGGCGTTGTTGTGGTATTGGTTTGATGTTAACCATTTATCTTGCAACAGTGGGTGCACATATTTCAAGGTCTCCATTAAACGGATCGAATCAAGTGAACGAGCTTGCTTTGCAACACTAACAAGAGCTATTAAATTGGGGATTACCCAAGTGTTACTTTTTTTAGTCATTTCAGCAAAATATTGAGCGTCTTTCTTTGTCTTATCTTGATTTCTTATCTGTTTAGAGTACTCCTCAGCGTGGGCAACTAAACCAAAATGTGGAATAAAAGCTTTTTCCGTTTGACCTTCAAATGCATTCGGAATATGTCCGACAACTTTGAGGCCTTGTTTTTCAGATTCATCTACAAGTGCTTTAAAAGACTCAATATTTAATTGAGAATATGCTTTTATAAAATTGTAACCTTCAGCTTTTGCACTTCTAACAGCTTGTCTTGCATCTGAAGCCGTATTTACAATTCTTCCATGACTATTTGGACCTTTACCATTTATCAATGCTGCTAATGCCATTCGTGGACCAATCACTTTTCCTTTTGCAATCTCATTCCTTTGCCCAAAGTGTTCAACTCTACCATCAAGTTCAAATATAGTTGTGACACCATTAGCTATATATGTTGTCATAACATCTTGAGTATCCATAAAAAAGGTAGCAGCCTGAGTAGCTGCATTTTCTCTGAAATTTAAATCTGCATTGGTGTGGACGTGCATATCCATAAGACCTGGAATTAACCATTTGTCCTTGCCGTCAATTATTTTTGCTCCTGCCGGAATGGAATCATTGATAGCTATAATTTTCTTATTATCAATTACTACCGTGGCATTCTTAATAATTGTATTGTCGACAGTCATTGGAATAATAGTCACATTTTTAATTGCAAAAAGTGATTGCTTTTGAATTTCCTGATCAGGTAAATTCTTTTCAGATGTTTTATTGCATCCATTAAGCATTAGTATAAAAGTTAACGCCAAAAATTTAATAGTAAAACGAGTATGATAAGTTATATTCATAGTATGATTTTTGACGAAATTAATTAAACCGTAAGCAATAAAATTGTAAAAAACCGAACAGCTATTTTTTGAATGATAAAACAAATTCCTTTGGATTAAATTTACTGGGTGTAATACCTAAAAATTGATGAAAACTCTTAATGAAATGGGATTGGTCATTAAACCCGGATTGATAGCTTATGGATGTCAGGGAATCACTGGAAGAATCGTACGCAATCTTATCGATAGAATCTCTAAATTGAATTATTTTGGCATATTGCTTAGGTGTTAAGCCTGTAGCTTTTTTAAATCTTAATTGTAGCCATCTTTCCGAATGGTTACTGTCTTTTAAAATATCAGAAATTTTACAGTTGCCTTTTTTTAATGCTATTTTTGAAATAGCTTGTTCCACTATATTCTTTTCAGGATGTTCTTTACTAAAATTTAAAAAATGATTTTCAGTTAAATCAATTACATCCTGTAAAATTAATGGATTGTTTAAATCGATATTTTCATTAAATAATTCATTGCCTGATCCACTCTCTGATATATCATCAACAAAATTATTAAAATCGTTTTTTAGATAATAGGAGAAATAGGAAGCCTGTATTTGGATTAAAATTACTTTAGAATATTTACAAAGAGTCAGATTTACAGGTTCTGTGAACTGGGAACAGAGGTAAATTCCCTGGTTGAAATTGTATTTTTTGTTTTTTAAGGTGATCAAAGCACCATTACCGATAAGTAGTGCAATATTGAAACAGCCATTTGGTAAAATCTTCAGGTTTGGAATATCTGTTTTCTGAGTGCTATTATCTACACTCCATATTTTGTTTACGAACCGAGACTCGTTTTTTAATTTGTATTCAGAATAGAATTTCAATATACTCGCCTAATTTTTACTGTTATTGAGTCAAATTGTGCCTGACGTTCTCGCTGCTTTGCTCGGATTTAGCGACCAAGTTAAGATTTTTCTTTCGGTTAAACGCTTTTAATGCAACTACATATCCAAGTTCAAATTAAGCTGAAAACCCAAATGCCGTAAAACTGGGGTTGGCGGTTCAATTGCTTTTAGTAGAATAAAGTGGCGCAGTGAGTAAATACGAGGCATTTCAGGGTAATCTTGTCATTCGGACTAAGTAAGACGCCTACGACTGCGAACTGGTGAAGCAATCTCATCAAGATTTTCTTTTTTAAAAATAAACCGCGTTACAAACGCATAGCTTTATTTTCAAAAACAAGTAGGTCCTCGTTGCAAACGAGAACCTTTTTAAAATTCGGAAAAAATCAATGAAAAAATTAGCTTCCAGGGGAATGGTAGCCAACAGATATTTTCGTTGCTTCGTCAACTTCTTCTGGATTAATCAGAATTGTGGTAGAAATAGACACCAATCCGGTGGAGTTGATATTTAATGAAACTGCAGTGGCTACTGTCATATCAGGCACTTCTGCAATTACATAAACATCCGTGTCGCCAAAGGCATAATAAAAGGCTTCCATTTTTCCGCCTAAGTCATTAATCATTTTTTCAATGGCTTTCTTTCTATTGGTACCGCCAACCTTGAGCAATCCCTTAACTCCTTCTGAAGTATAAGATGCTTTAATTAAAATCTTTTTCATTTCATTTTATTTTAGTCTTCCTACTCATTTGGCTTTTCGGTTATGCCCCGTTTTTATAGTGGTTTCTGGACTCCACTTTTTCATTTCAAATATCATAATAAAACAATTTGATGTATGTTTTCTTAAACTTGGTCATAACGTTTCTATGTCTCATTACGTTTTTAATATATTGAAATACAATGTTTTAATCTACACTAAAATACGATAAAAAACGGTAATTTTAACGAAATTGTAAATAGTTTAAGACTTGTGTTGGTAGTTTGGTAGTTAGATCGGTTTTCCTCATACCGAATATAAAATCATGGAAGTTGATTGTGCTATCTTTGTGGCTTTATAACAGAAATTTTTCGGACTATATTATATTTTTATAAAAGGATTGACTTATGAAACAGCAAGGGACATACTCAGGCGCGGAAGGTAAATCGGCCGGTTACGATATTCAATATATTCCAAACCACAAGCGGCCTCTGATTGTGTTTTGCCATGGATTCAATGGATTCAAGGATTGGGGCGCATTCAACTTGATGGCGGATTACTTTTTGCAAAGTGAGTTTCAATTTGTGAAATTAAATTTCTCCCACAACGGAACCTCTCCGACGCATCCCGTTGACTTCTTGGATTTAGAGGCTTTTGGTGCCAATAACTTCGAAAAAGAGCTCGACGATATCGGGGCTTTGTTGGTCCAACTAAAAAAAGAAAGTTTTGCGGATTGCGTAGATTTTGATAAAGTGTTTTTCATCGGGCATTCTAAAGGCGGAGCAACGGCTCTGGCCTATACTTTGTCACACCCGGAAATTGTTTCCTGTGCGACCTTGGCAGCGGTCGTGGACCCGGTAGCTCGCTATGGAAAACTGAACGATAAACTATGGAAAGAAAACGGAGTGAAATTTGTCCTCAACGGAAGAACAAATCAAAAAATGCCTTTGTATTATCAACTAGCCGAAAACACGCAGAAAATAAAAGATAAACTGGATCTCCAAAATTTACTGAAATCCGATAAACGAAAATTTTTATTTGTCCATGGCGATAAAGATGAAGCGGTTCCCGTAACAGAAACAAATTTTGTAAAAAACCT
>JBLIHD010000212.1:0-4040 GCA_047636335.1 Flavobacterium sp. | reverse complement strand
AGTGCTATCAATAAACGCAATGGTGTTTGTCGCAAATTGGTTTTTACTGTCCAATTGTCTTTTGATAAGCATTTTTACGGTCGAATTAAGGTACTCAACCATTCTTGCCTTATTTGACCCCTGCATTCCCAGTGTAATTATAGAACCTCCTTTGTCATCTGACCTCACGTTTATACCCCTATAGCGACCAACCGTTCCATTAAAATCATTAAACTGAACAAAATATTGGTTCCCTTTATAAAAACCGGGATTGTCATTTATTTGCAATTTCCAGTTTAAAAAGGGCAGCGAAACCTGCTCCCCCACTTTATACCTTTTGACAAAATCCCCAACCGCAACCGAAGTGCTACTATAAGAATTATCGGAATAGTTAATTAGGGAAACCGAGTTACTCTCAAACGGCATTGTGATCTCATACTCCGTATCGCTCACAAAAGTAATTCCTATTTGCCTACCCGCAATTTGAGCTTTGGATTTATCGATCTGTACATAAAAAGGAACCGCTCCGTAGGCATCTTCCATATTGTATTTTCCCTGAACTAGATACTCGATATAATATTGCAGTTTATCAACCACTAGCTCGGTATGGGATCTTGACTGTATCGTAGTGGAAATAGTTTGTACCTGGTCAGAAGTGCCTCCCCAGTTGAAAACCAAACTGGTATTGGACGTAAAAAGAGGATTGCTTTCCTCCTTTACGGAAATAAGCGTTTCCATACCATAAATTTTTCCTTTACGTATATTAACCTGATAGGCAATCGTAAAAGTGATGAGTAAACTCAATAAAAACCATTTCCAGTAACTTCCGATTTTTATTAAAAACCCTTTGAAATCAAAACTTGCCTGATTTTCAAAAATCGAAAAATCTTTTATATCTAACATTTTTTGAATTCTGTTTTAATTTCTAAATAGTAAAAAGAAGGTTGTTGTCGCCAATGACAACACGGTAATAATTGTGCCTAACGACTCTATCCCTGTTTTACCTGTACCCCATGTTTTCTGTTTCAATGGCTTAACATAAACATAGTCATTGGGCTGCAAATAAAAATAAGGCGAATTCATGACTTTAATATCCGTAAGATCGAGATCGTGCATTTGGACTCCAGTGGGTGTTTTCCTAATGATTGTAACTGCTTTTCTATCACCGGTGATGGTAATATCTCCTGCATTTGCAATGGCTTCCATAATAGAAACATTCTCTTGGAATAAGGTTTTAGTTCCCGTACTCCCTATCTCCCCGTTAATGGTATACTTGAAACCCGCTAATTTTACGATCACAAAAATATTAGCTTCTTTATTAAAATACTCGGCAAGCAATCGCTTCTCAATTTTAATTCTAATTTCATCCACAGTAAAACCGATCACATTTAAATCACCTAAAATAGGCATTCTTATGTTTCCGTGATCATCAACGGTAAAGCCCTCAAAATACAATCCTGATTCTGACTTACCTGCTTCACCCTGATTCGTAGTGTTGAAAATCGCCACCAATTTTGGATCAATGGCCTTAATGCTTACACTCAAAACATCATTGGTTTGCAATCTGTAGGGCTTGGCCATTACGGCAGAAATCGAGTTTTCCACATCAGCCCCATCCTTTTTTTGCAAATAAATTAAATCCTGGGTTGGAATACATGACGTAAATACTAAGCTGATGCTTATGAATAAAAAGAAAACGCACTTCTTCATATTAATGTTTTAGATAACAAATATAGCTTTTCATTTATCATATTAAAAGTTTACCAATTTATTAAGCAAATTAATTGTTCTTAAACGACTTCTCAAAAGGCACCCGCTGCAATATACTTCTTCCCAAGGTAACTTCGTCAGCATATTCCAATTCATCTCCTACCGCGATTCCGCGAGCAATTGTGGAAATGACAATATCTGCATCGGCAATCTGTTTGTAGATATAAAAATTAGTGGTATCCCCTTCCATTGTCGAACTTAAAGCAAAAATCACTTCTTTGACGCTGCCCAATTTTACTTTCTCCACTAATGTGACAATTTTCAATTGACTGGGACCAACACCATCAATGGGCGAAATTTTACCTCCCAAGACATGGTAAATGCCCCTATATTGCCCTGTATTTTCAATTGCCATTACATCTCGAATATCTTCCACAACACAAACAAGTTGGTGATTCCTGTTCTTATTGGAACAGATTTCGCAAACGGCGCTGTCAGAGATATTGTTACAATTCTCACAATACTTAATATCCTCCCGCATATTGACCAATGCCTGAGCCAAAAAACCAGTTTGCTCTTTGGGCTGTTTCAATAAATGCAACACCAGTCGCAAGGCAGATCTTTTACCTATTCCCGGCAATTGCGCTATTTCATTAACCGCTTTTTCTATTAATTTTGATGAAAATTCCATAACTGCAAATGTAGCAATTTGTTTATTTGTTTGCCCTGTTAAATGTCTAATCACTTTCTTAAAACAACTCTTTTTCAAATATTTGAATCAAGAAATATCCTATTAAACAAAAAATTGTATTTTGGCCACATTAAATCCAAAATATGACACCATTCGCCATACTCTCCCTTATCGTAGTTTACTTTGGAATATTGTTTGCGATTTCCCACTTTACAAGCAATAAAGACAGCGGGAACGACGCATTTTTCAAAGCCAATAAAAATTCGAAATGGTACTTAGTTGCTTTTGGAATGATTGGAACAGCTCTTTCCGGAGTGACTTTTATTTCGGTACCTGGAGAAGTGGGCGCCCCAAGTGGAGAACAATTCAAATACTTCCAGTTTGTACTGGGAAATGCAATTGGGTTTATCATTATTGCCAAAGTATTGTTGCCATTGTATTATCGGATGAATTTGACTTCAATTTATGGCTATATAGATAGTCGACTGGGCACTTATTCCTATAAAACCGCTGCCACAATATTCCTTATAAGCAGAACTATCGGTTCCGCCTTCAGACTGTATCTGGTTGTGATTGTACTGCAGCGTTATGTTTTTGATTTTTATGGGATTCCTTTTGCCGCTACCGTACTAATTTCTTTGGCTTTAATTTTTGCCTACACCTACCGTGGCGGCTTAAAAACTATTATCATCACGGACACTTTGCAAACTTTTTTCCTAGTCACATCGGTTTTCCTGACTATTTATTTTATCTGTCGAAGTATGGACCTGAATATAGTCGAGGCGTTTTCAGCGGTGAAAAACAGCAATTATTCCAAAATATTTTTCTTTGAAGATTTCCTGTCCAGCAAATTCCACTTTGTAAAACAAATATTGGGAGGGATATTCGTCACGATTGCCATGGTAGGATTGGACCAGGACCTGATGCAAAAAAACCTGAGTTGTGCGACTATTGGAGAAGCCCAAAAAAACATGTTTACATTCACAGGTATATTTGTATTGATAAATATCTTCTTTCTTAGTGTTGGCGCCTTGCTGTATATCTATGCCGCAAAAAACGGTATCGAAGTCCCTACCGATCTGGTTACGGGAAAACCGAGAACAGACCTGTTGTTTCCAGAAATCGCTTTTCATCACTTAACCCTGATTCCATCGGTGATTTTCTTGTTGGGATTGACGGCGGCGACATTCGCCACCACTGACTCTGCCCTAACGGCTCTTACCACTTCATTCTGTGTTGATTTTTTAGCGATGGATAAAGTTGAAAACGCAAACAAAGCAAACACTGTCAAAACAAGACATTTTGTTCATCTTGTTTTTTGTTTTTTAATGTTTCTGGTTATCGTGTTTTTTAATGTCATCAACGACAGCTCCGTGGTGGGAATGATATTTAGGGTGGCTTCCTATACCTATGGACCATTACTGGGGTTGTACTGTTTTGGACTGTTTATGAAATCAAAAACGGTCAGGGATAAATGGGTACCCCTAATATGCCTGATGTCTCCCGCACTAACTTTTTTGATTAGCGAAAATTCAAAAATGCTGTTTTTCGGATACGTTTTTGACAACGAGCTGATTATCATCAACGGACTAATCACTTTTATTGGCCTGCTATTAATTAGCAAACCGGCCTCTGAAAAAATCACTTTCTAGCTTTTAGC
>JBLIHD010000211.1:0-4082 GCA_047636335.1 Flavobacterium sp. | reverse complement strand
TTCTTTTTGTTGATTGTGACATCTTCTTTCAATTCCAACATTTCAATTTTATGTTGATTCAGTATTTTTGCCAATTCATTCACCCTTGTTGCATCTTTTTCATCTCCGAATATATAGGCTTTTGTTTTGCTTTTTTTACTTTCATTTTTAGCATTGATATAAAAGTCTCTTTGATATTCAAGGAGCTCTTTTCGCATTTCATATGCTGCTTGCAGTGATGATAAACTGGTAGTAAATTGGTTCTTAATAGTAAACGGAAAAGTTAATATTCCGTTGGCACTTTCTTGCGCATGTCCTCTTGAACTGGCTTGCTCAAACAAAATCCCAATTGTCCCGTTAATATCAGGATAAGAAGAACCTTTACCATAATAAAAGTCATCATAATTTTCTTCAATAAAATAGGAGCTGCCTATTTTATCTAATGCTTTAGCGTGATATCCAGCAATTTTTCTAGTTAAAACCTGATTAAGTTCTGGAGTGTGGGGATTGGTACGACTTGGCTCTCCTGGCTGGAAAAAATAAGTAGCATTGGTTCCCATTTCGTGAAAATCACACAATATGTTCGGCATCCATTTGCGGTACGTTCTTATCCTTGCTTGACTTTCGGGAAGTTGAGCTGGCAACCAGTCGCGATTCATATCAAACCAATAATGATTATAACGACCCTTAGGCCACATTTCATTAAATTCTCTGTCATTAGAATCAGTGACGAGGTGGGTGCTTTTATTACTGTTTACCCATGTGGAAAAGCGGTGTAATCCGTCTGGGTTAAAGGAAGGATCTAATAAAATAATAGTCTTTTCTAGTGTTTTTTCTAGCTCTGGACTTTCTGCAGCAGCGAGGTAGTATGCTAAAGCAATTGCAGCGCCTGTACCGCTAGATTCATTACCGTGAATTGAATATCCTAAATATACAACAATTGGCAAATCAGAAAGATCACTATTATTAGCCTCTGAATCTGTAATCGCTTGGTGTCTTTTAAGGATTTCATCAATATTAGCAAGGTTTTTTGGACTCGAAATAGTGAGTAATTGCAAAGGTCTATTCTCAAAAGTAGCCCCCGTTGTTTCAATTAATATTCGATTAGACGCTTTTGCTACTTCTTTCATATAAAGTGCTACTTGTGTGTGATCAGAGTGCATTTCTCCTAGTTCAAAATTGAGAACACTTTTAGGGGTTGGGATACTTTTGTTGTACGTAATATTTTGGGGTAAATAATAATCTAATGTGGGTTGCTGTTGTTGCGCATTACCAAAAAAGGTAAACAGTAGTATGCTGTAATAGAGTGATTTCATAGTGTATTTGGTTTATTAGGTTTGATAGATGTATTAGCTATGTGATAGGAGTGTACCTGTTTTTAGCGTATTATGTAAATGACCTTTTCATACTATAAATGGTAAAGAAGCTGTCTATTAAAACCCTTATGCCCCGCATCCTAGCCGTACTTGATATACAATAGGAAGCTTGTTTAATCATAAAATGATCGGGAGTTTCCGTCTTTTTCAAATATGAATTCATATAATTTCACGTATTTATAAAAAACAGCATTTGTTTCATCTTTAGATGCTATTTCCTACTTTTTATTGAGGGCTAATATCGTGTTTTATTTATAAAGAATAGGTACGGTATTATTTTTGTTAGTACTTTTATGGCAATAAAGTAAACAATCTTATATTTATGAAAAGTTTTTTAAAAATAAACCTAGCAAGTGCACTAGTAGTTCTTGCAGCCTCATTGCCAACAAACGTGCTTCATGCGCAAAATAATTCGGTTAAAATGACCAATCCTCTTTTACAAAAAAGTGCATTACAATACCAAGCGCCACCTTTTAATTTAATAAAAGACAAGGATTTTAAACCTGCCTTTGAATACGGTTTGGGGGTTCATACCAAGGAAGTTATGGCAATAGCGAATAATCCTGCAAAACCTAGTTTTCAAAATACGGTACTAGCTTTAGAAACTTCAGGAGTAGATTTAAAAAGAGCTACAGGCGTTTTTTATAATTTAACAGGCTCTAATACCAATCCGATTTTACAAGCTTTACAGGCGGAGTATGCTCCGATCTTCTCAGCACATAGCGATGAAACGTATTTAAATAGTAAATTATACAAACGTTTTAAATCAATTGATCTTACCACTTTAAAGGGGGAGGATAAAAAATTAACAACGTATTATTTGCAAGAGTTCGAACTGGCTGGGGCTAATTTATCCGAGGGCGATAAAGATAAAATGAAAAAAATCAATGAGGAGTTAGCTAGTTTAGGGACTCTTTTTGGAAATAAATTACTAACTGCACGTAAAAACGGTGCTATTTCTTTTGATAATGCAGCTGATTTAGAAGGTTTAAGCGCTAATGATCTTGCTGCGGCAAAAATCAAAGCGACGGAAGCAGGTCATGAAGGACAGTATTTAATAGGTTTACAAAATACGACCCAACAACCCATACTACAAAACCTTAGCAATAGAGCAACAAGAGAAAAGATATTCAAAGCCTCTTGGACTCGGGCTCAAAAAGATGACGATGGTGATACTCGCGAGGTATTAGAGCAAATGGCTAGATTGCGTTTGCAAAAAGCCAATTTAATGGGGAAAAAGAATTTTGCTGAGTGGAAATTGCAGGATCAAATGGCGCAAACTCCAGAGAGAGCAATGAATTTATTAGCAAAAATCGCTGGACCAGCGGTTGCAAAAGCAAAAGTAGAGGCAAAAGAAATACAAGATTTAATTGACGGTCAAAATGGTGGCTTTAAATTAGAACCTTGGGATTGGAATTTTTATTCGGAACAAGTTCGTAAGGCCAAATACGATTTAGACGAAAGTCAAGTAAAACCGTATTTTGAATTAACAACCGTTTTAGAAAAAGGAGTGTTTTTTGCAGCCAAAAAAATGTACGGTATTACCTTTAAACAACGCAAAGATTTGCCGGTGTATCACCCAGATGTTGTGGCGTATGAGGTTTTTGACAATGACGGAAAATCAATGGCAATCTATTATTTAGATTTCTATACGAGAGACAATAAAAATGGAGGTGCTTGGATGAATAATTTTGTGGATCAATCTCATTATTTAAAACAAAAACCAGTAATTGTAAATGTTTATAATTTTGCAAAGCCAGTAAATGGAAACCCTTCTTTAATTAGTTTTGATGATGTGACCACTATGTTTCATGAATTTGGTCATACATTACACGGTTTATTTGCAAATCAAAATTACACGAGTCTTTCTGGAACAGCTGTGCCACGCGACTTTGTTGAATTTCCTTCTCAAATTAATGAGCATGCGGCTTTAGATCCTGAGGTATTAAAAAATTATGCGATTCATTATAAAACTAAAGAGGTAATTCCTCAAGAGTTAATTGATAAAATTAAAAAAGCCGAAACATTTAATAAAGGCTATGATGTAACTGAACTTTTGGCGGCATCAACATTAGATATGAACTGGCATAGTGTTGAAAATGAAGCTAATTTTAAACCAGCTTTAGTTTTTGAAGACGAAGCGCTTAAAAAATACGGACTCTTAGTAAACGAAGTGCCTACAAGATACCACACTCCTTATTTTGCACACATTTGGAGTGGTGGCTATTCTGCAGGATACTATGCTTATACTTGGTCGAAAACACTAGATTATAATGTGTACGACTGGATGAAAGCAAACGGTGGTCTAACAAGAAAAAATAGTGAGCGTTTTAGAAAATACATTTTATCTGTGGGGAATAGCGTCGATTTAAATGAAGCTTTTAAAGAATTTATAGGACATGATATGGAAATCGAGCCTTATTTAAGAAATGCAGGACTTTCTGATAAATAATCTTATTTTAATTCACCAATTAAAATGGCATTCGTAATGGATGCCATTTTTTTTAGGAGCAATTTCCAGCTTTTTTACTGTATCTTTTATCGCTTAAAGAAAGCAAGAAAAGGATGCCGTTTCAATCTGGGCTACGTTGGTCGAATTGTGTTCTTTTGAACAACTAAATTAATGCAAAAATTGGATTAAAATAGTAAGTTGATTTAACGATCTGAAATCATTTTTCTATATCTTTAAGAAATAATAATTCCTAAAGTTTGTCAAGCCAAGCTGCC
>JBLIHD010000210.1:0-4090 GCA_047636335.1 Flavobacterium sp. | reverse complement strand
AGTTATTTACATGATAGATAATCCTTTGTTTAGGGGTTTTTGGGAAAATGGAAATTTATTATTCAGCAATGCATTATTTTTAGTGAAATAATTGCTAAAGGGATTTTAAAAACGGTTTTATGTATAAAACCTCAGGTTTTTCTTGGGGTTTTATTGTTTTAACATGTACTAACCTGAACAATAGTTTTTTTACTTCATAAAAAACTTCCGTTTTTTTGTAGCAGAAAGTATAGGTTTTATTTGTTTTAAATTAAAGTTAGCAAATATTTTTCCCCTTTACGTTGTGTTTATTTTGATTTGGCAAGTAACTAGTAAGGAAGTCAGTTGTAATGATTTCAATTCGTTTTAGGGTAGCTCAGATGTTTGAGGCCGGGCAGGAAACTCCGATATTGGATCCAAAGACAACATATCCATATAGATGATGATTCTAATGATCATAGAGCTAACTTCTCTTAAGAAGCACATTATTGGTGCAACCCAGTGAAAAAGCTAATTTGCGAATATATCAGTTTTAAGTTTATCCAAAACGAATCTTATTCAAAATCGTAATAACAAAATATTAGATTACTCCTGTATGATGCAAATAATTTAATTTTTCCTATTGCACGACCAGAAATGGATGTAAATGCAAACTTAATCTAGAATGACGGATATTAAATAAGTTAATTATAAAAAGGAGTTATGTGGTTCAAACATAGCTCTTTTTTTTATTGAAAAAATTTAAAAATACCTCTAGCAAAAAGGGTCTACTACTGGAATATTTATGTGATTTTAAATAAATCATAAAGTATTCATTAGTTTGTCAAAATTGTCTATTTTTAATAAAAATAATCGCCCATGCTAGTTAAAGTTTTTGGAAGCGCTGTGTTTGGAGTGGAAGCCACGACAATCACCGTTGAAGTGAATATTGATAAGGGAATTGGCTACCACTTAGTAGGTTTACCCGATAATGCCATCAAAGAAAGCAGCTATAGAATTGCGGCTGCGTTAAAGAATAATGGATATAGCATGCCTGGCAAGAAGATAACTATCAATATGGCTCCAGCCGATTTGCGGAAAGAAGGTTCTGCCTACGATCTTACTTTAGCACTCGGTATCCTTGTGGCCTCACAACAAATTGAAGCCAAAGAGATTGACAAATTCATTATAATGGGGGAATTGTCTCTTGACGGCAGTTTACAGCCCATACGTGGGGCCTTGCCCATCGCAATTAAGGCAAAAGAGGAAGGGTTTACAGGATTTTTTCTCCCTAAACAAAATGTGAAAGAAGCCGCAATAGTGGCCGGTCTCGATGTTTACGGAGTTGAAAATGTACAGGAAGTAATTGATTTTCTCGAAGGCAAGGGAAACCTCGAGCCAACAACAATCGATACCAGAGCCGAATTCTATAAAGACTTGGACTTTCCCGAGTTTGATTTTTCGGACGTGAAAGGGCAGGAGTCCATAAAGCGCTGTATGGAAATAGCTGCGGCAGGGGGACATAATATCATTCTCATTGGACCTCCCGGGGCCGGAAAAACGATGTTGGCCAAACGACTGCCAAGTATTTTGCCACCAATGACCTTGCGGGAAGCCTTAGAAACGACAAAAATACATAGCGTGGCGGGAAAGCTGAAAGAAGTTGGCCTAATGAATCAAAGGCCCTTTAGGAGTCCACACCATACGATTTCCAACGTGGCCCTTGTCGGCGGAGGAAGTTACCCACAACCCGGTGAGATATCGATGGCTCACAACGGCGTTTTGTTTTTGGACGAATTGCCGGAATTCAAACGCGACGTACTGGAAGTAATGCGGCAGCCATTGGAAGACAGGGAAGTGACCATTTCGAGAGCCAAGTTCACGGTGACCTATCCGTCGTCTTTTATGTTAGTTGCCAGTATGAACCCAAGTCCAAGTGGTTTTTTTAACGATCCCGATTCCCCCCAAACCTCTTCACCACATGAAATGCAACGTTATTTGAGTAAAATATCTGGACCATTATTGGATCGGATCGACATCCATATCGAGGTCACACCAGTTCCGTTCGAAAAATTATCCGAAGACGGAAAAGCGGAGTCCAGCGTTGACATAAGAAAAAGGGTCACCGCAGCACGTGAAATACAATCGGAACGTTTTGAGCAAATGGAAAATATTCATTACAATGCACAAATGAATACGAAGCACATCAGGGAATATTGTGCCCTGGACGAGGTTTCCAAACAATTACTGAAAACCGCGATGGAGCGATTGAATCTTTCCGCTCGAGCCTATGATCGTATTTTGAAGGTGGCACGCACGATAGCCGATTTAGACGCTGCTCCTACAGTAATTTCATCGCATATTGCCGAAGCGATTCAATATCGCAGTTTGGACCGTGACGGATGGTTGGGATGATAAGTTTCCAATTAGGATAGTGATAAAAACACATCTGATTGATAGTGTAATACCATCAGGTCAAGAATGAAAACGTAAAACAACTTCAAGTTTTTGAATATGGATTATACATCTGTAATCTCTGTAAAATTGTCAACCTTTACTATTCAGCAAAAGCAAATCTGGAAGAGTTACTCCTTAAATAAAAAAATCCTTCACTTGACGCAAAGGATTTTGGACTTGTTTATTTAGATGACTTTGGCTGTTAATTATTAGAGCGTCTGTCATTATTTTGATTTGGGCGTCTAGGACCAAAGCTATTATTTCCGCTTCTACCAGAATTCTCAGTATTTGATTTCCTTGGGGCTGAGCTGCGCTGCTGTCTTCCCTGACCCTGTTTGATTGGCTGGGTTGATGCTTTAGGGTCTGGCTCAAAGCCTTCAATATTTTCTAAAGGAATTTTCATGCCTACCAGTTTTTCAATATCTCGTAAAAAAACGGTTTCGTCCGGGCTAAACAAAGAAATAGCTTCTCCACTTGCTCCTGCTCTTCCCGTTCTACCGATTCGGTGAACGTAATCTTCGGGTATATTAGGCAATTCAAAGTTTATGACATGCGGCAATAATGGAATATCCAAACCTCGTGCCGCGATATCCGTAGCTACTAAAGCGGTTAGGCTTCCGTTTTTAAAACCTGCCAAAGCTTTGGTCCTTGCGCCTTGGCCTTTATTACCGTGAATGGCTGCTGCTTTAATTCCCGCACTTATCATGCTTTCAGTCAGTTTATTGGCACCTTGTTTAGTACGTGTAAACACCAAAATCTGTTGCCAGTTTCCTTCAGTGATCAATTTAATTATCAATTCTGTTTTTTTCTCTTTTGCAACAGGATATACTTTTTGAATAATAGCATCCACTGTTGTATTTTCCGGGGTAGCCTCAACTTGGACCGGTTTGTGCAAAATGCCCATTGCCAATTTCTTGATGTCTTTTGAAAAGGTTGCAGAAAACATCAAGTTTTGCCTTTTTGCAGGTAATACTTTCATAATGCGTTCAATGTCTCGCAAGAATCCCATGTCCAACATGCGATCCGCTTCATCCAAAACTAAGATTTCAACTTTTGAAAGAGTTATTAAACCTTGATTTTGCAAATCGATTAATCGACCAGGCGTTGCGACCAAGATATCAATACCCTGGCGCAATTGGGCAACTTGTGGTTTTTGGTTAACGCCACCAAAAATCACTGTGCTGCGTAAATCTAAAAATTCACCGTATTCTTTTATGTTAGCAAGTATTTGAGCTGCTAATTCCCTGGTTGGGGTCAATATCAAGGCACGAATAGGCCTGTGACTTAAATGTTTCCCTTCGGATAATATCTGTAATATCGGTAGTGTGAAACCGGCTGTTTTACCTGTTCCTGTTTGTGCAGATGCCAGTACATCTTTACCTTCTAAAATTGGTGGAATTGCTTTTTCTTGTATTGGAGAAGGTGTTGTATATCCTTTTTTACTGATGGCCTTTAATAAAGGATCAGATAAGCCTAATGAGTTGAATGACATAAATTATGTTTATGAAGTAAACATAATTATTTTGCTTACTCCTTTGAGTTGCCGCGAAGATACTGCTAATTTACCCTATCTGCTTTTGATTGCCTCACTTTGTTTAAATATATAATGATGGATCTTTTTAATGCGCTACAAAACAAGGCTGCTCCCAGAGGCATTGCGGTAAATACAAATTGG
>JBLIHD010000209.1:0-4119 GCA_047636335.1 Flavobacterium sp. | reverse complement strand
TGATTTGGCCCGCATAAATCATAACTACTACATCAAGCATGGCAGCATCAGTAATGCGACGTCCGTCAAGCAGTTGAGGGACAAGACCAATGCGTTCGGCCATTTTAGTAGCCGATTTTCCGCCGCCGTGAACGAGTATCTTATGGCCTTCTATTTTTGAAAAATCGGATAGGAACTGCTTTAATTCCGGAGCGTCATCAATGATGTTTCCCCCGATTTTAACTATCGTAACAGGTTTTTTACTCTCCATTCTTCAATATTTTTTGCAAAACCAGTTGTGCTGCATAGGTTCTATTATTTGCCTGTTCGATGACAAGCGAATTTTCGCCGTCCAGCACTTCGTCAGTGACAATGACATTTCGTCTTACGGGTAAACAGTGCATGAATTTGGCATTGTTAGTCAGTTTCATTTTCTCTGCGGTAACGGTCCAATTTGGATCTGAATTGGTGATTTTTCCATAATCACTGTAACTACTCCAGTTTTTGGTATAGATAAAATCGGCGTTTTCAAAAGCCTTGTCTTGGTCATATTCGATCAAGGAATTTTTTGTTATTTCGGGATTCAGTTCGTAGCCTTCGGGATGCGTAATCACGAAATACGTGTTTTGTAATTGCATCATTTCCACAAAGGAGTTGGCTACGGCTTGAGGTAAAGCTTTAGGGTGAGGTGCCCAAGATAAAACCACTTTTGGTCTGTGTTCAGTTTTGTGTTCCGCCATGGTTATAGCATCGGCGAGCGCTTGGAGCGGATGTCCCGTACATCCTTCCATATTGACAACAGGCACTGTCGCAAACTTCAGAAAACCCGCCAAAACAGTTTCGGCATTATCTTTTTCCTTATCGGCTAGTCCTGCAAAAGCCCTTACGGCGATAATGTCACAATATTGCGACACCACTTCGGCGGCTTCTTTGATGTGTTCAGAAGCGCCTTGGTTCATGATGGCCCCGTCTTCAAATTCCAAAGTCCATCCTTCATTGGTGAAATTCATCACCATGATATTCATGCCAAGATTCAGGGCGGCTTTCTGGGTGCTCAAACGAGTTCTCAGGCTGGGGTTGAAAAACAGCATTCCTAAGGTCTTGTTTTTTCCCAGTTTTTTGTTTTTAAAAGGCTTTTTTTTTATTAGTAAAGCTTGTTTCACCCAGCTGTCAAGTGAATCTATATTTTGTATGGATATGTAGTTCATAGGTTTATAGTTTAATCGGTTATCTGTTTAATCGAATAAACGATTAAACAGATAAACATTTTATACAATCTTTGTAAAGGGAATAGTATTCTTTATCGCATTCAAAATAAAATCGTCTTTCAATCCATTGACGACCCAAGTCTCTATATTGGCTGCTTTAGCGATGGCTGCTGCCTCAATTTTTGATTGCATTCCGCCGGTTCCCTGGGATGATTTAGAATCGCCCACTTCTTGCTGCATTAATTGCAAATCGGTTACCAATGAAATTGTTTCCGGGATCTCATTGTGAATGGATGATTTCGTGTAAATTCCGTCGGTATTCGTGGCAATGATCAAAATATCCACTTTCAATAACACAGCCGCCAAAGCCGCTAATTTATCGTTGTCACCAAACTGGATTTCGTCCGTTGCTACCGTATCATTTTCATTAATAATCGGGATGTAATTGTTTTCGATTAACACGTTTATGGTGTTAACGATGTTGACCTTGGACTGTTCCTTTTCGAAATCGGAATAGGACAACAGACATTGTGAGGTCAATAATCCTAGATCGCTGAAATTCTCGTGAAATATTCGCATTAAATGAGGCTGGCCAATAGAAGCCAGTGCTTGCTTGACCATTATTTCTTTGCCTTTGCTTTCCAGTTTAACAAATTGTTTTGCCGCGGCTATAGCACCGGAACTCACGATAACAAACTCGTATTTCTCGTTTAAAGCTGCTATTTGCATCGCAATATCCTCAATCTTTCCTCTGGAAATATGATTGGTTTCCTTGGTCAGGGTATTGGTTCCTATTTTTAATAATATTCTTTTTTTTGCCATCACTTTTTAATTTAAAAATTGAAAGATTCAATAATTTAAAAACTTCGTTACCCTCATCTTTTAATGCTTCAATCTTTCAATTTCTATCGAATCTGTCCGTCACCGTAAATGTACCATTTATTTGTAACCAGATGTTGCAACCCAATTGGTCCCCTTTGGTGCAATTTATCGGTGCTTATCGCGAGTTCTCCGCCTAGTCCAAACTGACCGCCATCAGTAAACCGCATGGAAGCATTGTGATACACTGCCGCAGTATCAACATTTTCCATGAATTCCTTGGCGGTAAGCCCGTTTTTTGTAATTATGGATGCAGAATGGCCGCCACAATACTTATTTATTTTCTCGATTGCTTCTTGGTCCGAGTTGGTTGTGCCAATAACAATCTTATAGTCGAGGAATTCTTCGTGCCATATCAAATCGTTTTCGATGCAAGGAACTCGCGTTGCGTTTGAAACCGAAACGTCGCCCAAAACGGTGACATGAAACAGTTGCAATTCAGTGACCAATTGCTTTGCGAATATTTCCCAATTTGGAATATTAGTATCAATCAATACTTTATCTAAAGCGTTACAAACTGATATGTTTGAGGTTTTTCCGTTAATGATTATGGCCATCGCGTGGTCTAAATCGGCCTCCATGTTTACGTACACAAAATTGTTTCCTCGGCCACTTACTATTACTGGACAAGTAGCATGTTTCTTAACGAAGTTGATTAGATTTTCACCACCACGGGGAACAATTAAGTCCACTTTTTGTGTTGGTTTTTCTAAAAATGCCTGAGTTTCATTTCTATCATAATTGAGGTATTCTACCCACGAAGTGGCAACGTCTGTCTCTTTTAGGGCTTGATGCCAAATACTAACAATTTTTTGGTTTGAGAGCAGTGATTCTTTACCACCTTTCAACAGGATTTTATTACCCGATTTGAAAGCGATTCCTCCAGCCTCAACGGTCACGTCAGGACGAGATTCATATATTATTAAAATCGTTCCAAAAGCAGCGGTCTTATTGCTTATTTTAAGCCCATTGTCATGCGTGAAGTTAAACCGGACTTGGCCAATTGGATCTTCTTGACTTGCCAACTGTTGTAACGACAGAATCATTCCGTCAATCTTGGCGTCATCTACCAACAAACGTTTCTCCATAGCCAAATCATCACCAGAATAATTGTTTAAATCCTGTTGGTTAATCCCCTTGATATCGGCTCTCTCTTCTTCGAGTAGTGCAGCCATTCGACTCAAAACAGCATTTCTTTTTTCTATGGATAAAATAGTACTCATATTTAGGATTTTAGTTCTGCCAATGACTCTTGCAGCGCAACAATAAAAGTATCAATTGCATCAGTTGTAATTGTCAAAGGAGGTAAAATTCTCAATAAATTTTTGTTGCTGGATCCACCGGTAAAAATGTGTTTTTCAATAATCATTTTTTTTCTCAAGGGACTCACATCAAAATCAAATTCGACACCAAGCATCAAACCTCTTCCTTTTACCTTTATGATTTCAGGAATGATTTTGATAGCTTCCATGAAATAAGCTTCTATTTTTTTAGCATTCTCCATCAAATTCTGACTTTCAATTATGTCTAAAACGGCAATACTTGCTGCACAAGCCAGATGACTCCCCCCAAAAGTAGTTCCTAATAAGCCATAACTCGCTTCAAAATGAGGTGCAATTAAAATACCACCAATTGGAAAACCGTTACCCATCCCTTTTGCCATACATATAATATCTGGTTTGATGTCATGATATTGATGTGCAAAGAACTTCCCACTTCTTCCAAAACCAGATTGAACTTCATCCAAAATTAAAACGACGTCATTAGCTTTACAGGCTTTTTCTAAGGCTTGAAAAAACTCAGTAGTTCCCTGATCTAAGCCACCTACACCTTGTATTGGCTCAATAATTACACAGGTAACGTCTCCTTTTTTTAATTCGGATTCCACCAAATCAATTTCGTTCAATGGCAAGAAAGTAACTATTTGCTGCGCATTAATAGGCGCTATAATTTTTTTATTATCAGTAGTTGCTACCGCTGCAGAAGTACGACCATGAAAAGCATTATGAAATGAGATTACTCTGGATTTATTAGTATGAAAAGAAGCTACTTT
>JBLIHD010000208.1:0-4136 GCA_047636335.1 Flavobacterium sp. | reverse complement strand
GAGGATCTATCAACTTCTTCTGAAGTTTTATTCACAGGTATTAAAGTAATCGATTTAATTGAGCCTTACTCTAAAGGGGGTAAAATTGGATTGTTTGGTGGAGCAGGTGTTGGTAAAACAGTATTGATTCAAGAGTTGATCAACAATATCGCAAAAGGGCACGGTGGACTTTCAGTATTCGCAGGAGTAGGAGAAAGAACACGTGAAGGGAATGACTTACTTCGTGAGATGTTAGAGTCAGGAATTATAAAATACGGTGATGAATTCATGCACTCTATGGAAAATGGAGGATGGGATTTATCTAAAGTTGATATGCTGGGAATGAGAGAGTCTAAAGCTACTTTCGTTTTTGGTCAAATGAATGAGCCACCAGGAGCTCGTGCTCGTGTAGCACTTTCTGGATTGTCTATTGCTGAGTATTTCCGTGATGGAGCAGGAACAGATCAAGGGAAAGATGTATTATTCTTTGTGGATAATATCTTCCGTTTTACACAAGCAGGTTCAGAGGTTTCGGCACTTTTAGGTCGTATGCCGTCGGCAGTAGGATACCAACCAACATTAGCTACAGAAATGGGAGCGATGCAGGAACGTATCACATCTACAAATAAAGGGTCTATTACATCTGTACAAGCGGTTTACGTACCTGCGGATGATTTAACTGACCCTGCACCGGCAACAACCTTTGCTCACTTAGATGCAACAACAGTATTGTCTCGTAAAATTGCTGAGTTAGGTATTTATCCTGCAGTTGATCCACTGGATTCAACTTCTCGTATTTTGACACCACAAATTCTTGGTGATGAGCATTATGACTGTGCGCAAAGAGTAAAAGAAATTCTTCAAAAATACAAACAATTGCAAGACATTATTGCGATTTTAGGTATGGAAGAATTATCTGAGGAAGATAAATTGGCAGTTTCTAGAGCGCGTCGTGTGCAACGTTTCTTGTCTCAACCATTCCACGTTGCAGAGCAATTTACAGGATTAAAAGGAGTGTTAGTAGATATCAAAGATACTATCAAAGGGTTTAATATGATTATTGATGGTGAATTAGATCACTTGCCTGAATCAGCATTTAACTTGAAAGGTACTATTGAAGAAGCTATCGAGGCTGGAGAAAAAATGTTGGCAGAAGCTTAAAAATAGTTATGAGTTATGAATTATGAGTTTTTAATAAATTCATAATTCATAACTTATAATTCATAACTCAAATATTATGGTTTTAGAAATAGTATCACCGGAAGCTTCATTATTCATAGGAGAAATAACTTCAGTATCTGTACCGGGTGTTGACGGTAGTTTTCAAATATTGAATAATCATGCACCGATTGTTTCGTTGCTTCAGCAAGGGACTGTAAGTATTACAGCGCCAAGTTTCGAGTTTAACAAAGAGACATCAATATTGTTCACTAAAGTAAGTGCTGAGAATTATACCTTAGGTATTTCCTCAGGAACTTTAGAGATGAAAGACAATAAGGTAATTGTTCTAGTAGACTAGAATAATTTAAATATAGATTAAAAAGCCTAACAGTTATGTTAGGCTTTTTTTGTTTACAATGCTGTAAAGTTGAGTCTTAACCTCCCAATAATTCAAAACATATCGAGTCAAACATTTTTTTTGCCGTATAAAATTCTTTAAAGTGTTTTTAAACAGATATTTATGTCTTTAACCTGTAACTTAAGTGATCTAATTTAGTTCCACGTACTTTTATTAAAATTTATATTATATTTATGTTGAAACTGCCATCTATTTTACAACCCTTGATTAAAGACAGCCAATATGTTTTGTTTTACTTTTAACATCTAAGTTATATAATGTGCACCCTATAATTTCTATTTCTTGTTTATTAGGTTTGGTTTTGCCTTTGGTAATCTTATTTTCTAATAGAGGATACCGTACGGCAAACCGTTATTTGTCTTTTTTTTTGTTTTTTACTTCATTATACGTGTTCGAAAATTTTATTTTATTTTACAGTATATCTCTTCCAACGATAGCCATTGCTACTACTTTTCATGCTTTCTTTTATTTAATAGGTCCCTTCGCTTTTTTTTATATTCGAAGTATCATAGGAGGTAACAGCAATTTAAGCAAAATAGACTATTTGCATTTTACTCTTTTTGTCATTTCTTTTATCGGTTATACTCCATATCTTGTAACGAGTTGGGATTACAAATTTATAATTGCCCAAAACATTATGGGCGATAATTGGAATATGGCTCCGTTTCATCTGAATATATTATTACCCCATAAATTGGATCAGGTTTTAAATCTTCTACATGCCTGTTTTTATATGTTTAGTCTTTGGTATTTAATATGGTATTATAAAAAAGCTGCTAATAGATTTAGTACCCACTCTATACAATACAAACGAATTCAGAAATGGGTGGTTATTTTTGCTTCAATTCACACTATCATTACCATTACTTTCTTAATAGCTATGTTTGATTTATGGATCTATGATAATAAAGCTATCTTCTTGGACCGTGCCGGCGTACCTTTGCTTTTTACTTCCCTGGTTTATATTGTAATGAGTATGATTGTTATGTTTTTCCCTCATATTATGTATAGGTTGCCGGTAGATTTATTTGTGCAACCAATTGGTTCAGAATTAATTAAAGATCCTGAGACGAATCATTCTTTATTTACAGAAGCCACTTTACTAAGCCAAGGTGAAGGCAATAATAGCACTGTGAAAATTGATTCTCAATTGTTTACTTCAGCATATAAGGATAGCATTGCAGCATCCCTGCAAAGTTCTAAGGATAGACAAGCGTTTTTGAGTGTAGACTGTAAGCTTGCCCTACTCTCAAATGAATTGTGTATTCCGATACATCATTTATCTTATTTTTTTAATGAGGTAATAAAGGTCTCTTTTTCCGATTGGCGAAATGCTCTTCGCATAGAATATGCGAAGGAGCAGATTCTTCATGGCGCAGCAAACACCATAACTTTGCAGGCGCTTTCGTTACAATGTGGTTTTGCTTCACAAAGCACGTTTATAAGAGCTTTTAGAAAGGCAGACGGAAACTCTCCCAGCCAATATGTGAAATCTCTTAAGTAAAGGCGCTCTGCCTAAGTTAAAAATACATTTTTGTAGCAATAAGTATCCCTTTCTCACTGGCTAGCTTGTGTCTTTATGCATATGGAATGGATTTTTATTGATGACAACCATCGAGCCCTAAACTATTACTTTACAATTAATTAAAATTTTTTCGGCGTTGAAATAGTTTTCGTTCTATAAAATGAAAACTATTTCAATGCCATTAAATAACTAGCGAAGGTTTTAATAACTTCATTTGCTATATCTATAATAAACTTCGTACTAAATTATATTTAATTTTCTATCAAGAATCGCAAGAACTGAGCTTTTTCTAATTGAAAATTATGTGATTCAAAAGCAGATATTATTATGACATTAATTCGTTTAAAAAAAAGGGAACAGAAAACACTGTTTGTGAAATAAAATAAATCTAAACTTAATACCTATGAAATGTAAATTACTTTTACTATCGTTTTTAACATTGCTTATTGGGGCAACAAACGATGCACAAGTATCTATATCTGGTATTTCCTCAGGAACTTTAGAGATGAAAGACAATAAAGTAATTGTTCTAGCAGACTAGAATAATTTAAATATAGATTAAAAAGCCTAACATAACTGTTAGGCTTTTTTTGTTTTTACTTCGAACGATTCGTTCTCAGAATTTTATGCGCTTTTCAAAAAGCAATAAACAACAGTGGCATAAATTATTAAACCGATAAAGTTGCTTATTTTTGTGACCATGAAAAAACTCCCCGAAAATCTTTCCGTTAAACTCGAGAATCGAAAAAGCAATAGCTCCTTGAGGCAGTTGCCTCCAGTAGTAGACTTGATCGATTTTGCATCGAATGATTATCTTGGACTGGCAAAGTCGGAAACTATTTTTAAGGCAACTCATCAGTATTTGATTGACAATGCCATTCTTCAAAATGGAGCTACAGGTTCCCGATTATTGTCAGGTAATCATCAGTTATATACAGAAACAGAAGTTTATGTTGCCCGTTTCCATGATTCTGAATCTGCTTTGATATTTAATTCTGGTTATGACGCTAATGTTGGTTTTTTTGGCTCAGTCCCACAAAAGGGTGACTTGAT
>JBLIHD010000207.1:0-4141 GCA_047636335.1 Flavobacterium sp. | reverse complement strand
AAACAATTATTTGCTCAGGTAACTAATCCGCCCTTGGATGGTATTCGTGAAGAAATAATTACAGATATCAGTTTAGCAATCGGTGGCGATTACAATATATTTGATATTGAATCAAAACATTGTAAAAAACTTAAAATTCAGAATCCTGTAATTTCAAAAGAGGATTTAGATAAAATAAAAAATATTGACCATCCCGATTTCAAATCTGCAACAATATCTACTTTATATAAAATAGAGAAAGGAGCTAATGGTTTAGAGCGTGCATTGGAAAAATGTGTTCAGGCTACTTACAAAGCAGTCGAGGAAGGGCATAATATTATCATCCTTTCGGATAGGGGTGTGAATGAAAACATGGCTCCAATACCTATGCTAATGGCATGTTCTTACATTCATCATTCCTTAAACCTCTTGCAAGTTCGTTCAAAATTTGGAATTATTATCGAATCGGCTGAACCACGAGAACCGCATCATTTTGCTTCCCTATTTGGTTATGGCGCGAGTGCCATCAATCCTTATTTGGTAAACGAAATTATACGTGACCAAGTAGAGAAAGGCATTATTACTGATTTAAAAGCGGATTATGCGATTGCAAACTATAACAAAGCGATTGCAAAAGGGATTCTAAAAATCATGAACAAAATTGGAATATCTACTTTACAGTCTTACAGAGCTGCCCAGATTTTTGAGATATTAGGTCTAAACAAAAGTTTTTCGTCAAAATATTTCCCATATACTCCTTCAAGAATCGAAGGTATTGGGCTAATTGAAGTCGAAAAAGAGATTAAGAAACGATACCAAAAAGCATTTCCTAACTCTAAAATTGCTAGCCTTTTACCTTTAGAAATTGGTGGAATATACCGATGGAGAAGAACAGGAGAAAAACATATGTTTAATCCAACTACAATTTCAAAATTACAACAGGCAGTTAGGTTAAACAGTCCAGAGAGTTATAAGGAGTATTCCACAATGGTCAATGATCAGAGTAAAAACCTTATGACGATCAGAGGCTTATTTGAATTCAACAACCTAGACCCTATTTCCATTGATGAAGTGGAACCTTGGACTGAAATCGTTAAAAAATTCAAAACTGGCGCCATGTCCCTTGGCTCGATTAGTAAAGAAGCCCACGAAAATTTGGCTATTGCCATGAACAGAATTGGAGGAAAAAGTAACTCTGGTGAAGGAGGAGAAGATCCTTCTCGCTTTATAAAGAACTTAAATGGTGATTCTAAAAACAGTGCCATCAAACAAGTCGCTTCTGGAAGATTTGGAGTGTCTATCGACTATTTGACTAGTGCTAAAGAGATTCAAATAAAAATGGCCCAAGGTGCAAAACCTGGTGAAGGTGGGCAATTACCCGGTCCAAAAGTAAATCCACAGATAGCTAAAGTGCGAAACTCAACACCTTATGTAGGTCTAATTTCCCCACCTCCGCATCACGATATTTATTCTATTGAAGATTTATCTCAATTGATTTTTGATTTAAAAAATGCCAATCGCGAAGCTCGTGTAAATGTAAAATTAGTTGCTGAAGTAGGAGTTGGAACTATTGCTGCCGGTGTTGCCAAAGCGAAAGCGGATGTGATTTTGATTTCTGGATTTGATGGAGGAACAGGTGCTGCACCATTAACCTCACTTCAACATACTGGTATTCCATGGGAACTTGGTTTAGCCGAAGCGCAACAAACCTTGATATTAAACGACCTAAGAAGTCGTGTAGTATTGGAATGCGACGGGCAGTTAAAAACAGGTCGTGATGTAGCTATTGCTGCTTTGCTTGGTGCAGAAGAATTTGGTTTTGCCACTGCCCCATTAGTTGCTTCTGGCTGTATCATGATGAGAGCTTGCCACCTGAACACCTGTCCAGTTGGAATCGCAACACAAGATCCTGAATTAAGAAAAAACTTCAAAGGGACACCAGAGCATATAATTAATTTCATGTATTTCATAGCTGAAGAGTTAAGAGAAATCATGGCTCAATTAGGGTTTAGAACGCTAAAAGAAATGGTTGGACAGTCACAAAAACTAAATGTCAACAAGGCCATCAAACATTATAAAGCAAGTGGTTTAGATTTATCAACTATTCTTTATAAGCCAGAAAAAGCCAAAACGGTACCAAATCACAACACAACAACCCAAGATCACGCCCTAGAGAACGTACTTGATTTTCAAATTATCAAGGCAGCGATTCCTTCTATTTATAGAAAAGAAAAAACGAGAATCAATTTTAAAATAAAAAATACAGACCGTTCTGTCGGTGCTATTTTGAGTAACGAAATCTCAAAAATATACGGTGCTCAAGGATTACCAGATGACACTATTTTAGTTGACTTTGAGGGTTCAGCAGGACAGAGTTTTGGAGCATTTGCCACGAATGGACTTTCCTTTAAAATTCATGGAAACTGTAATGACTATTTAGGCAAAGGCCTTTCTGGAGGAAAATTAATCATTAAGGTTCCACCAACTGCTACCTTCAAACCTGAAGAAAACATCATCATTGGAAACGTGGCTCTTTACGGAGCTATAACTGGAGAGGCCTACATAAACGGAATGGCTGGTGAACGCTTTGGAGTAAGAAATTCTGGAGCAATAGCAGTTGTAGAAGGAATTGGAGATCACGGATGTGAGTACATGACCGGCGGAATCGTAGTAATACTCGGGAAAACAGGTAGAAATTTTGCTGCTGGAATGAGCGGTGGTGTTGCTTATGTTTTTGATGATAAAAAACAATTCGAGAATGGTTTATGCAATATGGAAATGGTAGAATTAGAAACTTTGGAAGATGAAGATTTAGTAAAACTAAAACGTTTAATTAAAAATCACTCTATGTATACCAATAGCCCATTGGCCAAAAGAATTTTGGAAGATTGGGAAAACCAAAGCAAATATTTTGTCAAAGTAATGCCGACAGATTACAAAATAGCATTACAAAGATTAGCAGACGAACAGAAAATTGAAGAACTAATAGCATAGTCATGGGAAAGATAGGTGGATTTAAAGAATACGACAGAACGGACGAAAGCAATACAATAGTAAAAGAACGTGTATCAAACTATAATGAGTTTACGATTCCGCTACCAAAAGATAAAATAAAAGAGCAAGGATCAAGATGTATGGATTGCGGAATCCCATTTTGTCACAGTGCCTGTCCATTGGGAAATTTAATTCCTGATTTTAATGACATGGTGCACCAGGAAGAATGGCAAGGCGCTTTGGAGATATTGCAATCAACAAATAACTTTCCTGAATTTACAGGTCGCTTATGCCCTGCACCTTGCGAAAAATCATGTGTTCTTGGTATAATAGAAGAACCCGTAGCAATCGAAAATATTGAAAAAAATATAATCGAAAGAGGGTTTGCCGAAGGATGGATAAAACCACAACCGCCAGCTGTGAGAACAGGAAAAACAGTTGCCATAATTGGCTCTGGACCTGCCGGACTGGCCGCTGCACAACAATTAAATAGAGCGGGACACACCGTTACCGTTTTCGAAAGAGACAATGCCATAGGCGGTTTATTGCGTTATGGAATTCCTAATTTCAAATTGGAAAAAGGAATAATCGATAGACGTGTCTTGGTATTGGAAGCAGAAGGCATTGTTTTCAAAACTGACGTGAATGTTGGCGTGAATTATAGCGTAGAACAACTGAATGAATTTGATTCAATTGTTTTATGTGGTGGTTCAACAGAAAGCAGAAGTTTACCTACAAAAGGAATAGAAACAAAAGGAGTTGTTCAGGCCATGACTTTCTTGACACAACAAACGAAATCCTTATACGGCGAAGTAATTCCTGACCAAATAAAAGCGACCGGCAAAGACGTAATTGTTATTGGTGGTGGAGATACAGGTTCAGATTGTGTGGGAACTTCAAACAGACAGGGAGCAAAATCAGTGACGAATTTTGAAATAATGCCGAAACCACCAGTTGGAAGGAGCGAAACCACGCCTTGGCCTTTTTGGCCTTTGCAATTAAAAACATCGTCATCTCATGAGGAAGGTTGCGAAAGAAACTGGTTGATCAATACTAAAGAATTCATTTCAAACGAAAAGGGCGAACTGGTAGGATTAAAAACAGTTGAAGTGGCTTGGAAAATGACTCCAGGGCAAAGACCAGAGCTGGTGGAGAAAGAAGGATCAGA
>JBLIHD010000206.1:0-4152 GCA_047636335.1 Flavobacterium sp. | reverse complement strand
ATAAAATAACGCAGTAAAATAGACCCTTCTTAATTTATGGCTCAGTATTTGAATAACCCTCAGAGCAAAATAAACATGCCGTCTTTAAAAAAATAATAAAAACAATAATTATAAATTTAAAGAGTTATAAACTGCAAGTTATATAAAGCTTCAAATCACTTAAATAAACTTTTATGAAAAAAACAATTTTAGTTGCCATTGTAGTATTTGCAATGTCAAATGCTGCACAAGCACAGTTAGTCAAATTTGGTATTAAAGGCGGCGTAAATTACGCAAACCAGAATGGTAGTAGCATTACGGTAAACGGCACAAATTATAATACAGATGCAATAACTAGTTACCACGCTGGACTAGTTGCCGAAGTTAAATTAACAGACGGTTTTTCTATCCAACCTGAATTATTGTATTCAACACAAGGAGCCACATACAAAAATGCTTTGGAAGAATTCAAAAACGAATTGGGTTATTTATCTATTCCAGTTTTAGCAAAAATTCATTTAAATAAAACAGTCAGTCTCGATCTTGGACCACAGGCTTCCTTTTTATTAAGCGAAAGAAACAATTTTGATTACAAAAATGCAGAAACATTCGATTTTGCTGCTGTAGGAGGTCTAAGTTTCAATATTACCAAAAGCTTTTTCCTGCAAGGACGTTATGTTTTAGGCCTTACAGAAGCTTCAAAAGATGCTCAAGTTAAAAACTCAGTACTTCAAGTTTCTGCTGGTTTTACTTTTTAAGCACAACAATAAACTAATTTTATGAAAACCGTTCTTTAATTGGAACGGTTTTTTTATTTTTACAAAAATATAAACCATGAAAATTGCTATCATTAATGGCCCAAACCTGAATCTTTTAGGGAAGCGTGAACCAGAAGTATACGGAACCCGAACTTTTGAAGTGTACTTTTCTGATTTAAAACTAAAATTTCCGACGATAGAATTCGTTTATTTCCAAAGTAATATTGAAGGGGAATTGATCGATAAAATACAGGAATTTGGCTTTTCATATGATGGCATAATACTAAACGCAGGCGCTTACACCCATACCTCCATTGGAATTGGTGATGCAGTCAAAGCTATAACTACCCCAGTGGTGGAAGTACACATTTCGAATACTTTTTCACGAGAAAGCTTCAGACATCAATCCTATATTTCAGGTAATGCCAAAGGTGTTATCCTTGGGTTTGGACTGAAAAGTTATGAATTAGCAATCGAGTCGTTTTTATAATAAACAATTCGTAATGTCTTAATCAAAAAAACGAGTGTGATTGTTTAAAAACCAAACTCGTTTTTTTCTATAAATAAATGCAACAATCAACTGTATTTATCCGGCTCCACATGTATCAAAACGTGGCCCAGTTCAGGAATTTCCTTTCTTAAAACATCTTTTAGGTTGTGGGCCAATTTATGCCCTTCCTTGACCGATATATTAGCGTCAACGATAGCATGCAGATCTACATGGTATTTCATTCCTGCCTTGCGGATAAAACACTTTTCCGTATCTCTAATCCCTACTACCTGAAAGGAAACCCTTCTTATTTCCTCGATCAAGTCGTCATTTAAATGTTCGTCCATAATTTCCCCAAGAGCGGGCCTAAATATCAAATAACTATTGTAAAGAATGAATCCTGACGCAAAAAGCGCAGCCCAGTCATCGGCTGATTCATAACCGTTACCTAAAATTAAGGCTATAGAAATACCTATAAATGCTGCGACAGAAGTTATCGCATCAGACCGATGATGCCATGCATCTGCCCTTAACGAGGAACTATTTGTCTCCACACTTCTTTTCATCACCAAGCGAAAGGAATATTCCTTCCAAATAATTATTGCCCCAAGAACAAAAAGAGTCCAAGACTTAGGCAAATCATGCGGAGTCCGTATATTAATGATGCTTTCATAAGCAATTATTGTAGCAGAAGTAATTAGAAAACCTACAACCAAAAACGTGACTAACGGCTCGGCACGACCGTGTCCATAAGGGTGATTTTTATCTGCTGGTTTATTTGAATACTTAATTCCAAACAACACCAAGAAAGAAGCAAATATGTCCGTTGTTGACTCGATCGCATCAGCAATCAAGGCATAGGAATTACCAAAAAACCCAGCAAAACCTTTAATAATAGCCAAACACGTGTTTCCTACAATACTAAAATAAGTCGCTTTTATCGCTTTCTTTTCGTGTGACATGTTATATAAAATTAAAAAAAAATCGTTTAAATAAATCTCTTTGATGAATGCTAAAAGATTTATTTAAACGATTTACAAGTATGACTTATTTACTTTAAACCACACGAACGATATTCGCTCCAATTGCTCTTAAACGCTCATCAATTCTTTCATAACCACGGTCTATTTGTTCGATGTTTTGAATAGTACTAGTCCCTTTTGCAGAAAGCGCGGCAATCAACAAGGATATACCCGCACGAATATCTGGGGAGGACATAGTGGTTGCTTTCAATTGCGATTGAAAATCATGTCCCATAACCACTGCTCTATGCGGGTCACACAACATTATTTTCGCACCCATATCTATCAATTTGTCAACAAAGAATAAACGGCTTTCAAACATTTTTTGGTGTATCAATACATCCCCTTTTGCTTGGGTTGCTACTACCAAAACGATACTCAACAAATCAGGTGTAAATCCCGGCCAAGGAGCATCTGCTACGGTAAGAATAGAACCGTCAATATCAGTTTTAATTTCATATCCATCTATATGCGACGGGATATATATATCGTCACCTCTGCGCTCCAATGTGATTCCTAATTTCCTGAAAGTACTAGGAATGACCCCCAAATTATCCCAGCTTACATTTTTTATTGTAATCTCACTCTTAGTCATCGCAGCCAATCCGATCCAGCTACCAATTTCAATCATGTCAGGCAGGATTCTGTGTTCGCATCCCCCCAAACTTTCCACTCCTTCAATAGTCAATAAATTTGACCCTACACCAGTTATTTTTGCTCCCATGGAGTTTAACATCTTGCACAGTTGCTGTAAATAGGGTTCACAAGCAGCGTTATAAACGGTAGTTTTTCCTTTTGCCAAAACAGCGGCCATAACAATGTTAGCTGTTCCTGTTACCGAGGCTTCGTCCAGTAGCATATCAGCTCCTTTCAAACCTTCTGGGGCCTCCACTCCATAAAAATGGTCTTCTCTGTTGTAACGAAATTTCGCACCTAAATTGATAAAACCTTCAAAATGAGTATCTAACCTTCTTCTTCCAATTTTGTCACCACCCGGCTTTGGAATATATCCTTTTCCAAAACGGGCCAAAAGCGGACCAACAATCATGATGGAACCCCTTAATGAGCCTCCTTCTTTTTTAAAGGCTTCCGTTTCAAGGTATCCGATATTGACTTCGTCAGCTTGGAAATTATAAGAACCAGGTCCATTTTTTTGAATTTTCACACCCAAATTTTCTAACAGTGTGATTAGCTTATTGATATCAATAATATCAGGAATATTGTTGATTGTAACTTTTTCAGATGTCAAAAGAACAGCACACAAAATTTGCAACGCTTCGTTTTTCGCTCCTTGTGGAGTGATTTCCCCTTTCAGACGAATACCTCCTTCTATTTTGAAAATTCCCATATGATTTTATGATGTTATGAAGATATTTAACAGGGAAGTTTGCGGAATTTCAAAAGGCGATCTGCTTTTCTCGATAACATGACAACCCGATAGATCTATTTATAATTATTATTGTTTTTTTTGAAAAGGCTTTGATTTACCTGTCTTAAGATTTTTATTGCTTTGGATCTTTGGTTGTCCAGCTGGCGCAATTTTATTAGAAATTCGCTTATTGGTACGCAACAAATCCGTGGTATTAAGAAGTGACTCGGAACTTTCAAGCATATTTATCTTACCATCGGACAGTTCAAATAAATGTTCGTAAATAACATCGTCTTTCACGGTGTCCTTGTTCCAGCTCAGATAGGACTTTTTCATGTGATTTGCGATCACTTTAACCAAAGCGTTTTTCATGTCTCCGTCGTCCCATTTATTGGCAACGTCAATCATGTACTTTATGTTATTGCCATAATACCTGTATTTAGGGTAATTTTGTGGGTAACTTAACACATCAGGCTTCAGTTGCAACACTTCGCGAGATGGTATAGGGTATGGCGAATCGACCTCCAATCTAAA
>JBLIHD010000205.1:0-4193 GCA_047636335.1 Flavobacterium sp. | reverse complement strand
GTAATGATTTCAGTAAAACCTAAAGAAAAAACAGTTGTAAAATCTAGTTTTCATCGCTTTTGAAACCAATTAATTTTCGATATTTTTTTTCGCTTTCCTCCAAGGCTACTTCCAGCTGCTTGTAATAGGTAATGTCTTTTATGTTTGCTACTGCGGCAATAACGTCGTTGTTTTCATCAACTATGGGTCTTGCGCTTATTAAAACTCGTTTTTTATCTTTTGTTTCGTAATTTTCAATTATTATCTCAACATCATCAGTTGACTCGCCTTTTAACGCTTTGTCTAAAGGAAGGTTTTGCGCAGGGAAAACAGTTTTTTCGTCAGGATAGTATAAGTAATACTTAGCGGACCAGTCCAAGGTTGTAGGTACTCCAGAATCTTGTTTTATTCCTATAATTTCTTCCGCCATATGATTCGAAAGGACGATTCGTTTTTGGGTATCGGTGACGACGATACCCTCACCAATATTTTCTAAGATCAATTTCAATTTTAGTTCGCTTTGACGCACTAAATGTTGCGCTTCAATTTTCTCGTTTTCTAATGTTTTGCTTATTGAAATATCTTTTATAAAGCAAATAAAAATATACCTGCCCATGATTTTGGCAGGAGAGACTGTAAATTCAATATCAAATTCCACTCCGTTTTTATTAAGGGCTGTGATTTCTATTGTTTTATGCATGATGGGACTTTGTCCCGTTAATATAAAACTTTGGAAACCTTTGGTAATACCTTCCCTATGTTGTTCAGGAATAAATAAGTCCCCCATAGGTTCGCCTAAAACCTCGTCTAACGACCAGCCGAATATTTCTTCAGCTTTAGGATTCCATCTAATAATACTCCTCTGATCGTCTAGGACTATTAAAGCATCTGGCGCCTCGTTAAATATGGTTTGCAACTGACCCTCACTTTCTTTTAGTTTTTGTTCTGCAGCTTGCCGGTCGGTAATGTCTCTCATGATAGATTTATGTCCGGTTATCCTATTGCCTACCCTTAATTGCTTTACAGTCTGCTCAATCCATTTTTGTTGCCTGGATTTAGTAATTATAGGGAATGAATATAGCGTCTCATCTACCTTATGTTTAAATTGATTTAAATAAAATTCGTTCACACGTTCTCTCCATTCCGGGGAAATGAGTTGTGAAATATTCGTATCTACTAATTCTTTTTGAGTATAGCCGGTTAGTTTTTGACAAGCTGGATTAATGTACGTAAAGTTTCCTTTATAATCAGTAGTGTGGACAACATCACTTGTGTTTTCGACGATTTCACGATATTTTTCTTCACTAGTTTGAAGTGTCTGTAAAGTTTCTGCTAATTGGGTTGTACGTTCAGTCACCTTTTTTTCTAAGTCTTCATTTAGTTTTTTTATAAGGTTTTCTGATTTTTTTCTTTCATTAATATCATGAAAAACAGCCACAGCGCCGGTTATCTTACCAGATAAATCTTTCAAAGGTCTGGCGGATATTATTACAAAAGTCCCTTCAGTTTTTTGATAATTCCTAACAAACAGTTCCATATCGTCAATATTTTCCCCACGTAACGCTTTCACTAAAGGGATGTCATCGGTTTCCATAATTTTTTTAGTATCGGGCCAAAATATGCCATAGGTATTGGCCCATTTTTCTTCTGGAATATCTAATAGTCCTATTCCAATTATTTTTTCGGAGGCAGGGTTCCAAATAAGGAACTTCCCATTTTCATCAGTAACAACTAGTCCATCTCCCATGTTTTTTATAACGGATTGTAAAAGGATGTTCTGCTCATCTAATTGCTGTTTTGATTTAGCGACTTCGTTGTCTCTTTTTTCAATGTTCTCTAACATGACATTAAATCCAGTGGCGAGAATACCAATTTCATCTTTTCCTTCGACAAGCATTCGGATTTTGTAGTTGGCTGATTCTTTTATTTTTTCGATTACCTCTACGAGATTTAGTAAGGGTGTAGAAATGTATTTTTTGATAATCATGGCAATTAAAAAAGCAACCCCAATTCCGACTAGCAGCAGTATAATGCCTAGACGTAATATATCCATTTTTATTTTGCTTAATTCCGTTAATTCAAAGCGGATACATACAAACCCTATTGTCTCATTTTCTGTTTTTATTTTGTTGTAAATAAAAAGATGTTGATTCGTGAAAAAGGACTTATTCTGATTCATTATAGGAACGGAAAACTCATACCCAGGATCTGAGCCTGGTTTAGTATATGATGCAAAGGATTTGCCTTTTTGGTCAAGGATAACTGCATTTAAAATGTCATTTTGTACTTTTAATTCCGATAGAATTTTTTCGGCAGCAGCATGGTCTAAAAACGCAAGAGCAGAAGCACTATTAAAACTAAGCACTTGGGCAATCGCAGTTGAACTGATTACTTTTCGGTCTTTGAATCCTTTAATATCAATGAGTACAAATGCTGTAATACAGATTCCTAAAACAAATGCAGAGGTAAAAACTTGCATAAGTACCAGTTTGTTTTTGATGGATATGTTATGTAGATTAATCATATTTCTCTATTTTTCAATTATAAAAAACCTCGTATTCTAAAGGCGCTCTAGCTGTGATATTCTCATATTGCTATCCAATAAAACCGGACTCGACATACAATGGGGATTTATTACTAGATGGTATCACCTTACAATAATGGCATGTTGTAGCAAGAACGAACTAATTCCAATTCCTGCTTTGTTTATTGCTTTTAGGTTCACTTCAAATTTTAATTTATTATCCATCATAACAAAATTCATGTGTGCTCCTTTTTTTCCGTAGCCATTGTGTTCAGTTACGATTAACACAGGCTTGCCGGAAAAACTGGAAAGTATTGTTTCTATGGGAATACTGCAGTTGTAGGGAATGAACAGAATATGGCAAGAACGAATCTCTTTCAGGTTTTTGTATTCTTTGACATCAATTTTTTTGTTTTTGGTCATCCTTTGTAATGAAGCGGTAATGGGACTGTCTTCTAAGATTGCAATCTTAAAATTTTGTTCTTTAGAGTAATTTTCCCAGTACACGTAATCAACAAAACGATAAAGAAAATCTGCTTTTAAGGCATAATCCTTCCCGCCAGGTTCCTCTTGGGCTGATATTTGATTCCCTCCCGCGAGTGCGATGAGCATTACGAGATAAAATAGCGGTTGTTTGAGTATCATATTTTTTAATTTTAATGATGTTTTACGTTTTCTTTATTTGATTTTCAACTAAATTAAAATTTATAGATTAGTGATAATCTAAATAAGGTTCCCAACTGACTAAAGTGATATCCTTCATAAGTCATTTGAGAGTATCGACCATTAAATGTAATCAGGTTAAATTGCGATTTTACTTGATTTGGATCATTTAAAAGAGCGGTTCCGGCCGTGTTTTCAGCTTTAAATCTCCATTTCGGCAATATGTTCAGCAAATTATTCACGTTTAAGGCTAGTGTAAATTTGTCTGTTGCAGCATAATTTACTCCTAAATCAGTAACTATTTTAGGAGTAAACTCGGTCCTTAAATTGGAATCCAAACCATCTTGTTTGAATGTTGTTTTCCCGAAATAGGTGTTGTTAAGAAATAAATTAAATTTTCTGATTTTGTAATGAGTTCCCAAAATCCATTTTGTTTTGGGTCTTGATGTAAACATTAAGGCATCAAGCGTAGGCCCAAAATTGTCGCTTGCAACGGGCGAAATTCTTTTGTTTTCGAAAGTTACGTTTCCCGATAAGTTGAGTCCCAATTCTCCAGTCCCTATTGCCATGTCGCCGTAATTCATCACAATGTCTATGCCTGAAGTCCGTGTGTTGAAGGAATTTTGAAACCAGATAACACTTCCGAATTGGGTCTCTACATTGTTTCCCAAAACAATTCTATCCTCCACTTTAATGTTATAGTAATCTATGGTGAAATTAAAATTATTTAAAGGCTTTGCTCCAATTCCTATAGCTACGTTAGTTGATTTTTCAGCATCTAATTTTGGGATTCCTAAAACTCGTGCTTGTACCGAAATATTGTTTATTAATCCGCTAATCTGAACACCTTCTCCTGGGAGGAACGCGTATTGCGATTTTTGAGTGTAGATCTGGTGCAAGGTTGGCGCCCTAAATCCCGTCGAAACAGATCCCCTGAGGGTGATTTTATCGCTATAAAATTTATATCGGGAACTCAACTTCCAAACCGTAGCGCTACCAAAATCGCTGTAGTTTTCGTAGCGAATCG
>JBLIHD010000204.1:0-4205 GCA_047636335.1 Flavobacterium sp. | reverse complement strand
TGCTGTTTTTGGGGATTGGATCATTCGTGTAATGCTTTTCCACCCCAAGCATTAAATCAATATAATAACCATTTGACAAAACCGTCTGGTAGCCGTTCTTCGCGGCTTCAGCAAGGGAACCTCCCGAAGCCTTGCCTTCATTTGTCCCTCTCCAAGCATGGATTATGGCGTCTTTAGACATGTTTTCAGTCATTATTTCTTCCCAACCCATTAATTTTTTATTGTGTTTTTTCAACATTGGAATCAATTGCATATTAAAATAAGTCTGCAAATCATGATTACTGGCCATTTTATTTTCCTGTTTGAATTCCTGAATCTTGGGGTTGGAATTCCATTCTTTACCATTGTTTTCATCACCGCCAATATGAAAATAATCGCTTGGAAATAACGGACATACCTCTTCAAAAATTTCACTTAATAGGACGTAGGTTTTTGGATTGGTGGGATCTAAGGTCGAATTATAAATGCCCGAGTTCCTCTTTACCGCATAAGCTGGATCTGAGGGTAACTTACTCCCTATTTCAGGATATGCGGTAAGCAATGCCGAAGCATGACCAGGAACATCAATTTCCGGAACAACCAGAATCCCTCTTTCATCGGCATATTTAACGATGTTACTGATTTCCTCTTGGGTATAATAACTACCATCCGTGGCGAATTCGTTCAATTTTGGATGTTTTTTCATTTCAATTCTCCAGCCTTGGTCATCAGCTAGGTGCCAATGGAAAACATTCATTTTCATCGATGCCATGGCATCAAGATTTCTTTTGATGACATCAACCGGCTGAAAATGTCTTGCAGCATCTATCATCAGTCCTCTCCACATAAACCGTGGTGAATCTGAAATGACAACGGTAGGAAAGTAGTTAAAAGTACTGCTGTTTTGCAGCAATTGCAAAAGCGTCTCCAAACCGTGCAAAGCCCCCAAATCTGTTGTGGCATTGATTGCTATCTTATCCGGTTCAACCACAAGTCGGTAACTTTCGTCTTCATTTAATTTAATTTCTCCATTACGGGCAATGTTTATTTGCAATTGGGCTTCCGGCACTTCATTTATCTTAGTCAAGAAAGCCTGTTCCAGAAACAGCCCAGTTCTTGCGTCCAACCTTCTTACAAATCGGGTTGCGCCACTAAAAATTCTCGGATTTGGGTTTCCTGTAATATTGACTTTAAAGTTTTTCGTTACGACAAAACTGCCATCTTTCAGATTGATTGTTTGAGGCCATGGCATCAGGTTTAAAGCGTCGGGTTTTATTTGTGCTATCGAACTGATGACTATGAAAAAAAAGAATAAAATGTATCTCATGTGTTTTTTGTAGGTTATAATTGTTGTCGCTTAATAATTAAATCGCTTAAAAGCCTCGATAGCTTCATATTCAGGAAGACCTAACGCATCATAGCGTATGGCAGTGTCCTTATTGCGATCTTCTGCCCTTACCCAGAATTCTCTCGAATCGTTTCCTTGGAACATTACCCTGTCCTTTTGCGATTGATGGTACAATATAGCGTTCCTTTTTAACAATACTTCATCAGGACTTAGCGGCACGGCCATATCTATTTCATGTATTTCCCATTCGTGCCAAGCTCCTCTGTACAGCCACAACCAACAGTTATCCATAAAAGGCTGTGGCTTTAACTCAGCCATAGCGGCAAAAATAGCATTTAGGCAGACCTTATGTGTTCCATGAGGGTCAGCAAGATCTCCGGCGGCAAAAACCTGATGCGGCTTTATTTTTGCAATAACATTCCTCACCAAAGCTATGTCATCGGCTCCTACAGGTTTTTTCTTTATGTGTCCAGTTTCATAGAATGGCATATCCAAAAAATGGATGTTTTCGTCTTTTAGTCCAATGTATCTAGTTGCTGCGAATGATTCTCGCCTTCTTATCAACGATTTCAGTTTTCTGACTTCAATCGAATCGACTTCATTCTCCCGTTTGTTGTTTAAGAAATCTACAACCTCCCTAAAATTCATTTTAGCCTCCTCGGAACCAACAAAGTCATAGCATACTTCGGCAAATTTTAAGGCCTCATCATCCGTAACAGCTATGTTCCCTGAGGTCTGATAGACTACATGAACATCATGCCCCTGATTTATTAATTTTGAAAATGTCCCCCCCATTGAAATTACGTCGTCATCAGGATGCGGACTAAAAAGGATCACTCGCTTTACAGCTGGGATCGCGCGTTCGGGCCGGTAGCTGTCATCAGTATTTGGCTTTCCTCCTGGCCAACCGGTAATGGTGTGTTGCAAAACATTAAACATATTGATGTTCAAATCGTAAGCGGAACCTTCCAAGGCCAAGAGATCGGACATCCCGTTATTATTGTAATCCCTGTCCGTTAATTTTAAAATGGATTGTTTTGTTTCTTGGCAGAGCCAGACAATGGCTTTGCTTTTTAATTCGGACGTCCAAATGCAGTCACCAACCAACCAGGGTGTTTTAAAGCGGGTCAATTCTGAAGCGGCAGGCTGATCTAAAACGAAAGTGACATTCGTATGGCTTTGCAAAAAAGTGGCAGGGATTTCTGAACTTATACCTCCTTGAATTGTTCTTTTAATAATATCCGCTTTATTTTGACCCCAAGCCATCAAAACAATTCTTTTGGATTTCAAAATTGTGGAAACTCCCATCGTAATTGCCCTTTTGGGAACATTGTCGACTCCCTTGAAGTCAGAAGAAGCGTCCACTCTGGTTATATGATCCAATGTTATGATTCTGGTACCGGAATTAACATGGGAGCCCGGTTCATTAAAACCTACATGCCCCGTTCGTCCTATTCCTAATAATTGAAAATCAAGGCCACCAGAATCTTTAATGCGCTTCTCATAATTAAGACAATACTGGGTCAGCTCTGAGATCGCTACCATACCATCCGGAATATTTATGTTTTCGCGCTTAATGTCAATATGATCAAAAAGATGCTGATGCATAAAATGATGATAGCTATTGTTATTTTCTTTGGTCATAGGATAATATTCATCCAAATTAAAAGTGATAACATTGCTAAAACTAAGTCCCTCTTCTTTGTGCATTCGGACCAATTCTTCATAAACTTCTACTGGAGAGGAGCCTGTTGCCAATCCAAGCACACAGAATTTGTTTTTTACTTGTTTGGACTTAATCAATTGCGCAATTTCTTGGGCGACGGTTATGGATGCTTGTGTCGAATTTTTAAAAATTACATTATGGATTTTTTCAAATCTGGTGTCCTCAAATTGGCCCGGACTTTTATAACTTATATTCGTATTACTAACTGGAGTACTTTTCATTTTTATACCGTTTTGCACTAATTCATAAAGATATGCCTTTTTTTTATAAAAAATGATATCGCAATAAAGATCACTTTTGCCCTTTTGATTAAATAATTCTAATTGCGATTTTCGAAAATTTATTAATCCCAGACCACTGCATTCACAAAATAATAACTCAAGCTACATTTAAATTCAAATCTTAGTCAAAAACGGACGAATTGTTAAATAAAATTCAGCGTTATTTATTAAAAAGTGAATATTCTACAAATTTAATATGATTTATCCTAAATTATTTTTTTTTAATTTTCTTAACAAATACATTTACGCTCTTGACAACGAAAAATTAATTAACCATAAATTCTAATTCTTGAACAGTTATGAGTACAGAACAAACAAAGTCTAATAATTCCGCGCTTTACACGCTTATTACCGTGTTTTTCTTTTGGGGATTCATTGGAGCATCAAACGGTGTTTTCATCCCCTTTTGTAAAGCTAAATTTGGCTTAGATCAATTTCAAAGTCAGCTTATTGATTTTGCTTTTTATGGTGCCTATTATATTGGTGCAATTTTGCTTTTTATATTTAGCAGTTTAGCAAAAAAAGATATTCTGAATGCATGGGGATTCAAAAAAGGGATCATCTATGGTCTTTTAGTGAGTACTTTTGGGGCAGCAATGATGATATTGGCCGTAACTGAAGGTAGTTACTTATTCATTCTTGGAGCGCTATTTATAGTTGCTTTGGGTTTTTCTTTACAGCAAACATCTGCACAGCCTTTTGCGGCATCTCTTGGAGAAGCACATACCGCATCAAGCAGACTGAATCTTGCCGGTGGAATCAATTCATTAGGAACTACAATAGGTCCGATAGTTGTTTCGATTGCCTTATTTGGCGTGATTGCTGGCGTTAATATTGAGGAATTTGCCCAAAAAGAAAATTCTTTGGATTC
>JBLIHD010000203.1:0-4217 GCA_047636335.1 Flavobacterium sp. | reverse complement strand
TATTCTGGATTGATTAGACTAATGTATTTTTTCTTGAAATATGCTTTTTCTTTTTCTGTAATGGCTACGAAAGAAGATAGGGAAGCGTAAGATTCATTGAATAAATCAAACATTTTATCCACATGCGGCATAACTTCTTTTGTGGTCTTGAAATTAAGTGGGCTTAACTGGTATCTTCTTTTAACCAAATCATTGGCTTTCTCGAAAAATTCCGGTTTTACATTTTCAAAAGGGAATTTGCTTTCTATGTATTCTTTTTCGGTAATATAACCCAATTGCTCAAAGTGATCAGCGTAGTAGGCGTGATTGTACCAGGTAATCATAGTGCCCAGTTGATCGAAACCCTCGGTCAGGACTCCCACTTTATCCAGATTGGAAAAGCCCATAGGGCCTTCAACGTATTCTAATTTATTTTTACGACCTAATTGATAGACTTTTTCCAGCAATGCTTTGGTTACTTCAATGTCATCGATTGTGTCGAACCAACCGAAACGCACTTTCTTTTTTTGTTGATTGTTTACTTCGCTCCAATTGACTATTGCGGTTATTCTTCCTACTATATCCTTGCCTTTATAGGCAATATAAAAATAAGCCTCCGCATTCTCGAAGGCGGGGTTTTTTGTTTTGTCAAAAGCCTCCAATTCGTCCGCTATAATTGGTGGTACCCAGAACTCGTTGTCTTTGTATAGTGAAAAAGGGAATTTTATGTAATCAGTCAATTCACTTTTGGTAATAGCTTCTTTAATTGTAATCATTGTGTAATTTTATAGTGTGTCTTCTAATGCTTCTTTGCGTTTTTTATTTTTCTTTTCTGCTTTCTTCTGTGACTTTGATTTTTTGTTTCCTCCATTGTCGAGACTCATTCTGACCTCCTTATAATTAGCATCATAACGCCAAGAGAATCCAATTCCGCCATAAAGCACTGTTGGGGTATCCTTAAAATTAGTGCTTATTGATGCGTCGATTTGCATGTCATTGTTTAATAAATAAGCGGCACCACCACGAACAATCGCGTCGCTATAAAAATCACTTTTAAAACCCTGATTTTCAACAAAGCCGGACCATTTGTCATTAAACCCTTTTGTCAAAGTCAACACGTAGCCGTAACTTGGATAATCGGTTGTAACGTAGTCCGCAATAATATTGGTTACAAAAACCCAGGTTCCATCACCCAAATGGTTTTGTGTGATTAACATGATTTTTGGTGAAATATCGGCATACGGAGAAAAAGAATAGGGATTGTCAGCCATTGTAAAATTGGCACCCGCAAATACGGAAACGGCAGGGATTAATTGGTGCCAATTGAAAGCTTGATTTGCTTTCCAACTGTAAACGTTTACTTTTTTCTCATAATTTTTAAAAGGGTCGTAAATCAAATACTTGGCACCTAAAACGGTTTGCTTTAACGCAGATTTATTGATACTGCTTAATGGAGTTGTGAAATCTTCATTTTGGTATTGTATATCAGCTATCAACTCCAGTTTTTCCATAAACAATCCCCACCTTAAAGTGAAGTCTAATCCGTAACCATTAGCATCATATTCTAAAAGCCTGTGATTTTCTTTGATTCTGTAGATCCCCGTTTCAACCTGAATCACATTTTTTCCAACTGCAAAAGCGGACATTGTTTCTCCGGGCCTATTGGAGTTAATTTGGTCTGTATGTTGCCCATAATGGGCGCTCGGCAATGCGATTAGGGCAAAAAGAAAGGCGATTTTAAGTTTTGACATGTTATTTTTTGGGTTTAAAAGTAATAACGCTTTTCAAATGTACTATAATTTATTATTTATTTAAGAATGATAGTTTAATTTTGAGCGCAGGATTTATTAATTTTGTAAAAAATATTAAATTATGCAAACTGCCTCTTTTACGGGTTTTATAAAAATAGTGTTTTACATACTGACTTTCTACTATGTATTTAAGCTTTTGGCTAAGTTGCTTTTGCCATTAATAGTTAAAAAAGTGGTAGAAAAAGCAGGAGAGAATTTTCAGCAACAGCAACAACGTGCTCAAGATACTTCATGGGACAAAAACCAATCTAAAGATGAAGTGATTTTTGATACAAAAAACAGTAAAAAACCGCGAGAAAGTAAAAAAGTAGGTGAATATGTTGATTACGAAGAAATAGATTAAATTTGTCGTAGTTTGCAGGCAAAATATTTTTAAAAAAAAATTCTCGAAAAATTGAAAATAATAAATAAGTTTTATCCGCACGCGCTTGCCATTTTTGGTTTTGTATTCATCTCACTCCTTTATTTTTATCCTGTTTTGCAGGGCAAACAGATTTTTCAATCTGATATTGCCCAGTATACCGGCATGGCTAAAGAGCAAAACGATTTTAGGGCTGAGGAACATGTGGAGCCTTATTGGACAAATTCAGCTTTTGGGGGAATGCCAACATACCAATTAGGCGCTAAATACCCGCACGATTATATAGGCACTATTGATGATGGTTTAAGATTCCTGCCGCGACCGGCCGATTACTTGTTTTTATACTTCCTTGGGTTTTATGGTCTGCTGCTGGTATTAAAAGTAGACCCGCTGAAAGCCTTTTTTGGTTCTTTGGCTTTTGGCTTTTCCACATATCTGATAATTATATTGGGTGTTGGGCATAACGCCAAAGCGCATGCCATAGCGTATATGCCGCTTGTTATAGCTGGTTTTATATTGGTTTTTAGGAAAAAATACGTTCTTGGGGGGTTAGTGACAATGTTTGCCACAGCATTGGAGATTAATGCCAACCACTTTCAAATGACCTACTATTTATTGATATTCTTATTGATACTTTCGGGTTATTTTATTTATTTGGACATTAAGAAGAAAGACAATAAATCACTTTTCAGATCTTTGGGGGTATTGGCCATTGCCGGGATTCTTGCCATTGGTGCCAATGCCACTAATCTTTTGGCCACGGCGGAATATGCGAGCTTCAGTACTAGGGGAAAAAGTGAATTGAGTTACAATCCGGATGGTTCAAAAAACATTAGCACCAGTGCGATGAGCCGCGATTATATTACGGAATACAGTTATGGGATAGCAGAAAGTTTTAATTTGATTGCACCAAGACTATTTGGAGGATCAAATAATGAAGCGGTAGGAACGGACAGTAAAATGTACGAGTTTATGATTGGCAAAGGGGTACCTGCAAATCAAGCAAGCGATTTTGTTAGTGGAATGCCTACGTATTGGGGAGATCAGCCTATCGTCGCGGCACCGGCTTATATAGGTGTTGTGGTTTTCTTTTTAGGGGTTTTGGCTTTGTTTATTGATGAGCGAAAAATCAAATACGTATTTCTTTCCGGGGCCATTACGGCATTATTGCTGTCTTGGGGTAAAAACTTCCCTATACTGACAGACTTTTTTATTGATTATATACCATTGTATAATAAATTTAGAGCTGTTTCATCCATACAAGTCATAGTAGAATTGTGTTTCCCTGTTTTGGCCATTATGGGACTACAGTCTTTTTTTAAACTAGAAAAAGAAGTGCAATGGAAAGGGCTTAAGCGATCTGGCTCTGTTGTATTAGGACTTATTTTGGTGTTGTTTTTCAGCAAGGGCATGTTCAGTTTTTCTGGAGTTAACGATGGTTACTACCTAGACAGCTACGGACCTGAATTCGTTGAAGCACTCAAAGGGGACAGAATGAGTTTGTACAGCGCTGATTTGTTACGTTCCGGGTTTTTCATTCTACTGGTGTCTGGGACATTATGGTTGTTTATAAAAAACAAAATTGCCCAGAAGACAGCAGTTATTCTTGTAGGCCTTTTTATGGTTTCCGATCTATTCTTTGTCGATAAAAATTACGTTTCAGCAAAGGATTTTGTCAGCGGTAGAGAAATAGCGGTGCCTTTTCAGGAAACTCCGTCGGACACTGAAATCCTTAAGGATACGTCAATTTATCGTGTTTTTGAGGTGAGCGGAAATTTCTCCAGTGCCAGAGCGTCTTATTTTCATAAATCGATTGGTGGTTATCATGCCGCAAAACCAAGAAGGGTGCAGCAACTATTCGACTATCAGATTTCCAAAAACAATATGGAGATTTTAAACATGCTGAATGTTAAATACATCATCCAAACGGATAAAGAAGGGAAAGAATTTCCGACTATAAATCCAAATGCTAATGGGAATGCTTGGTTTGTAAATGATGTCAAATTGGTGAATAAAGCCAATGACGAAATGAAAATGTTGAATAAATTCGACACTAAAAAAGCGGC
>JBLIHD010000202.1:0-4241 GCA_047636335.1 Flavobacterium sp. | reverse complement strand
CGCTTCCGGACTCCAATTGTTGGAGGAGGAAGAAAAAAATTGTTATTATACGAGTACCTTCGGAACGGGGCAGCTGATCCTGGATGCCTTACAAAAAGGGTTTAAAAAGATTATGTTGTTCATTGGCGGCAGCGCAACAAACGATGGGGGAATTGGTATGGCAGCAGCTTTGGGGTATCAATTTCATGATGATGCTAATGAAAGTATAGCCCCCATTGGAAAGTCCTTGCTGAGTATAAACAGAATTGAGAATGACAAACTTCTTTTTGACTTAAAGGACATTAATTTCAGCGTGGTTTGTGATGTAAAAAATCCTTTGTATGGACCAAATGGCGCTGCCTATATTTACGGCGGCCAAAAAGGGGCTTCATCAGAAGAAATAGAAACATTAGACTTAGGATTACAAAATTTCAGCAAGCAGGTTTTAAAATATTTGAACAAGGAAGTGGCAGATATTCCTGGAGCAGGTGCCGCTGGCGGAATGGGAGCGGGCGCTGTTTGTTTTTTGAATGCCACAATTACATCGGGAATTGATTTTGTGATGGAACAGACAGGGTTCGATGTGTTGCTAAAAAATCACGTTGACTTAATAATTACTGGGGAAGGTTCTGTAGACAAACAAACTATTGAAGGCAAAGTAATCAAGGGAATTAGCGAAAGAGCTATTCAAAACCACATTCCTTTTTCGATTATTTGTGGAATTGTAAAAGACGGGAAACTGATCCAAGAAAACTTACATCCAAAAAGTATAGCTTCTATTATGGAATTAGGTGTAACCACAACAGATGCAATGACTAATGCTTCTTTGCACATAAGTTCAATCGCTTATAAAATGCTTAAAGAGCATACAGAAAGTTGAGGTTAATACTCGTTGGTTGAATTAAAAAAAAGCTGTCATGTATGACAGCTTTTTTCTTATTATACGCTTAAATAAAGAATCAGTTTGTGTTAATTGCAAAAATCGATTTAGAAGCTAAATCGATTTTTGCAATGGGGTTATATTTTTATATAAACTTTATTTTTATTTAGAAAATAGCCTACTATCCAACAAGACAGCAAAATAGAAAGAGCAAACCCCAAAGATCCTAAGTAGCCGCCAAGCCAAGAGACAAATATGTTTTCAGCTATCCAATCGTAAGCAGAATTTTCTTTAATTTTAAATTGGTAAAGAGTAATCACAAGTAATTCTGAAAGCAGATAGATAAACAATGGGTTTTTGCCTAGGACTTCAAAAAAATAAGTCCATTTGATTTTTTTTGCAATATCTAAAACATAAACTAATACTGATAAAATAATGAGGTCAAGACCAATAGTGAGTAAAACAAAAGAGCTTGTCCAAAGTTTTTTATTAAATGGAAAAATTGTGTCCCAAGCTAATGCAATTAGTATCAGTAGACCCCCAAGGATTGTCATTCTCGCAATGGTTTTATAATTCTGCCCACTTTTTTGTAGAAATTTACCAGCTACATAACCAGCAATTATATTTACGATGGCCGGTAGTGTGCTTAATAAACCTTCAGGATCAAAGGCGATGCCATCACCATGATACATATGGCTTCCGCCAATTATCCAAGTATCTAATTTTAATACGGCATTACCTGCTAGGCTGAGGTCTCCAAAAGAATGGAGTATTAATTGATAGGAAAGAAGCGCAATAGCACTAAAAATAAGAGCCCCTTTGGTTTTCCAAAATCGTAGAATAAGAGCAGCAAAGAAATAACACAAAGCAATTCTTTGTAGTACGCCAAAAATGCGTGTATCACTCAAGGGCTTGAGGCCTCCATTTTCAAAAAACGGGAACCAATACATCAAGTAGCCTAATAAAAATATGATTACAGTACGTTTTAATACTTTTTTCAAAAAAGTGTTATTAGACAATGCTTCATACCTAGGCATACTAAAACTCATCGAATTACCTACTATGAATAGGAATGTCGGGAAAACTAAGTCAGTTAGCGTAAACCCATGCCATTTGGCGTGTAATAACGGAGCAAAAGTAGTGGCTTGTTTTCCGGGAGAATTAACAATTATCATAAGGGCTATATCCAAGCCTCTAAAGACATCTAATGATAAATAACGTTTTTTAAGTTGCTCCATAGTACTGTTATTGGTGAAAAGCGATACAATGATTCCTTTTCACTTTTAGAAATTAATAAAATATTTTTATGGTGATAGGTTTTAACTTTCTACAATACCACATTTTTAGTTTTTCCTTCTAAACGGCTTTTTTCAGCTGTAAATCCAATAATATGACTTTCAACAGATACATCAATCGATGAAGAAAGTAAAGCGGAGTTTTGTTGCGATACTGCTTGTATCCAATCGGACACTAAATTCCAATCACCGCCACCATGCGCATCACTAGTTAGCTCCCATTCTATCTTTTCTCCAGTTAAAAAACTGGTATAAGTAAATTGAGACATATCTCCAACGATGTCTCCTTGACTTCCCATTATACGCGTGCGTCTCCCTTCATACGACGTAAAAGCTTCCATGCTGAATGCAGCTGTAACGCCATTAGAAAACTGAAGGTTTGTAGTATAATGATCGGGTTGATCGTTATCCATTTGATAGACACAACGCCCATAGTTAGTCGTTTTTAGACGGTCTAGAATGGCATCTCCCTGTTTATTCACATCATCGGGTAGATCAAAGACATGAGTACGTTGCCTGTCACGATAGTAAATTTTTAAAGCACTGTAAGGACATTCTTTTTCAACGGCACAGCCATCAATACATCTAGGCGTGGCACCTGCCGGCATGTTTTCTTTTTTAAACCATTTTAAATCACCAAAAGCAGATATTTTTTCACAAGATTCACCAACCATCCAGCGCAAGATATCAAGATCATGACAGGATTTAGCAAGAATTATGGGGGTCGTTTCTTTACTATTATGCCAATTTCCACGTACATAACTATGAGACATATGTATGTGTTGAATGGGCTCTAGATGTTGAATGCTAATAAGCTCGCCTATAGCGCCATTTTGAATTAGTTCTCGTAATTTAATAAAATAGGGAGAATACCTCAAGACATGACAAACAGCGACTATACGATTTGTTTTTTTTGCTAAAGCTAATATCTCTCGGCATTCTTTTTCAGTTGGTGCTATTGGTTTTTCAAGCAAGATATCGTACCCCATGGCGAGTGCTTTCATGCAGGGGCCATAATGTAAATTGTCTGGTGTGGAAATTATGATGGCATCTGCAAATTTGGGACGTTCAAAAACGTCTTCCCAAGTATGAAAACTATTTTCAGCCGGTATATTGTGTTTTTGGCAATAGCGCTGGTTTCTAATTGCAATAGGTTCAGCAACCCCAATAATGTTCAAATGATCAGGGTACTGAACAGCATAATCGCCATAGACATTGCCGCGATTACCAGCACCTAAAGTAATTGCTGTAACGGGTTTGTCTGGAGCTGGATATTTTACAGGATCTGGTATATACAATCGAATGTTCGGTGTAGTAAATCCATGTAATGGTAAAGTCAATAATCCGCCAGTAACAAGCCCTAAGGTTCTAAGTAAATCTCTTCTTGAAAGTTCTTTTCCCATATTAAATAACTATTAATTATTAGATTTAATTATTTTTAGTTTTTGTTCAATATTGAAAATACGCTTAAATGTACCTTCAGTTTGCTTTCTTCCTCATTCCGATTCTATTTTTTTAATCGATAATCTTTTTTGGATTTCTAATGGAGTATTGGGTTATCTCTATTGGCCACTTAAAAAAATGGTTGTTGAAAATCGATTTAATAAATATATTTTAAACAAATAACGTACTAATAATACATTACACATAATTAACCGATTAAAGTTGACATAAGTTAAAGTCAAATATATACATTTTTCACGTTGGTCCATTTTTTTAAGTTTTAAGCTTATTTATTTTTTTTGTTTGAAATTCTTTATAAGGTTAAAAAAAAAAGAACTCTACTGTACGTTTTATATCAGGTCCTACTAGCAAGTATCATTTATAAACGGTAATTATTTTTTAAGTAAAAGCAGTCCTATAAATGACAGTTTTACCCAAGAGAGCAAGTTGTTTAATAATTATAATATCTTAGCATCGCAAAATCTTTGTTTTTAAAGTAAGAATGAATTAGAAGTATGTACAAATCAAAATTTTAAATGATTGTTTTATTAAAATAGACCTATGGTATTGTTTCTAACTTTATTTTTAGTAGTTGTTGCATTGATATTGTTGATTACATTATTAAAAGTCAACCCATTTATCTC
>JBLIHD010000201.1:0-4266 GCA_047636335.1 Flavobacterium sp. | reverse complement strand
TGCACTTCAAAAAACAGCAGGTTGGGCGCAACGATTTAATTGTTTAAGGATTCACAAGTGATTACCCTATTAATTGCATTATGTAGAAAACGATTAATTTCGGTTTGACAGCTCTTAATTTGTTTCAATAGGCATGGTTGACCGAAGAAATTATTTAGGTTATCGTACATCGAACCAATCACAAATTTAAAGTTGGTTGTAATTTTAGGTTTATGTAATGGCCTGATTTAATAAAAGGTGCACTTTATAACGCTATCTATTACTCAATTTGGACCATATACTAATTTATAATCATTGTCATTCAATATCAGTAGTTTCTAAATATAAATAGGTTTGTGCTCCAAAAAGTAGAGATGCTAGTATAAGGTGCAGTGGTTGAGATGCAAAAGGAAAATCGAAATAATACATCGCCATTCCGGAAAGTATTTCAATACCGATTAACAACATAACCCAGTTTATCTTTTTGAATCCTAGTTTTAATTTTCTGTTTTTCACGAATAAAAATAAATTTAAACCTAATATTAGAAGTGACGAAGAGCGGTGCGTATAGAAAATCAAGGTGGGGTTTTGTAAGACTAATGCCATCTGATCATATCCAAGTAATTTAACTTGACCATCAACATACTGACGAACTTGCGTCCCTAAAACAATTTGGACAAAAGTCAAAATCAATGTCAGTAGAACTACCTTTTTGAAAACTGTATTCTTTTTAAAATGATTTATGTTCCCGCTAGTTTTTTTTATTAAATAGATTAAGAGCGCCACAATGAAAAGCGCTACAATCATGTGGATGGTTATTTTTACTGGATTTAGTACTGAGTACACTACTCTTGCACCAAGCCAACCTTGGAACCCAATCATTAAAACGGACGCCCAAGAAAGTAGCGTTATTTTTTTATCAGATTTCCAATATCCTATAGAAAAAACAGCCATCAAAAAAATCACAACACCTGCCAAAGCTCCTACTAAGCGATTTATGTACTCAATCCAAGTTTCTGTAGCGTTAAATAAAGCATAATCGTGTTTAGTATATAGTCTCCATTGATGCTGATCAAATATATTTTGAGTTTTAAAATTTCCATTTGCGACCCATAGTTTATCATCTTTTATTATAACTTGGCCTTCCTCGAAATCTCGATCAGGGGTCCATGTAAGTTCCTTGATATCTGTCGGTGGTATATAATAACCAAAGCACTTTGGCCAGTCAGGACAGCCCATCCCAGATCCTGTCATTCGAACTAAAGCTCCAGCTATAATAACTAAGTAAACGAGGACTAATGTCGTCTTAGCTGTGAAAGTAAAGTATTTTTTCATGAATAAAGTCAATTAGACTGCCGTTGCAAATTTATTACTAAATGGACAAAATAAGGAAAAACAAAAGTTAATCTTATCCCTTATATAATTTTTATTAATCCTAATTTTTCGCCTCTTCTCAAAACAAATTCATAAGCAGCGTCGTAATCGTTAGTTATTTCACCTTCTAATATAGCTTCTTTGACCGCTTCTTTCAAAATACCAATTTTTTGTGAAGGCTTTAAGTCGAAAATTGCCATAATTTCATCACCAGTTATTGGAGGTTGAAAATTACGAACTTGATCTCGCTCTTCAACCTCCACTATTTTTTTGCGAACGATTTCAAAATTGGCATGGTATTTTTTAAATTTGTTTGGGTTTTTTGTCGTGATGTCGGCCTCACATAGCGTCATTAGATTCTCAACGTCTTCCCCTGCATCAAACACCAAACGGCGAACAGCTGAATCGGTAACGGTTTCTTGCGATAAGACTATAGGACGAGAACTCATCATGACCATTTTTTGAACAAATTTCATTTTTTGGTTCAAGGGCATATGCAAACGTTCAAAGATCTTTTTAACCATTTTACCACCCAAGAATTCATGTCCGTGAAAAGTCCATCCCTGTTTCTTGTTGAAACGCTTAGTTGGCGCTTTCCCGATATCATGCAACAAAGCAGCCCATCTAAGCCAGACATCGTCGGTATTTGGACAAATATTGTCTACGACCTCCAGTGTATGGTAGAAATTGTTTTTGTGAGTTTGACCTTCAATTTCTTCCACTTGATTTAAGGCGGTTAATTCAGGTAAAAGGATGTCAAGAAGTCCTGTTTTATAAAGTAATAAGAACCCGACAGAAGGTTTGTCTGTTGAAAGGATTTTGTTTAGTTCGTCTACAATTCGTTCTCCAGAAATGATTTTAATTCGTTCTGCATTTTTCGTAATGGACTCCAATGAATTCTTCTCGATTTCAAAGTTTAGTTGATTGGCAAAACGAATAGCGCGCATCATGCGCAACGGATCATCGGAGTAGGTGATATTTGGGGCAAGAGGTGTTTTTAATACTTTATTCTCCATGTCTTTTAAACCGTCAAATGGATCTACTAGTTGTCCGAAAGTTTCTCTATTTAAGGATAAAGCCAAAGCATTAATGGTAAAATCTCGTCGGTTTTGATCGTCCTCAAGAGTCCCGTTTTCCACGACAGGATTACGGCTTTCAAAATGATAGGATTCTTTTCGGGCGCCAACAAACTCAATTTCGGTATCTTCAAATCGCAACATAGCTGTGCCATAAGTCTTGAAAACCTGAACTTTTGGTTTTTTAGGAAGTAATGCCGAAACTTTAATCGCTAATTCAATACCGCTACCAACAGCAACAATATCGATATCTTTTTTAAAATCCCTTTTTAATATCAAATCTCTCACAAAACCACCAATTACATAACTTTCGATATTAAGTTCTTGAGAGGCTTGAGAAACGACTTGAAAAATTTTATTATTTAAAAACTCTTTATAGGAAGTTTTAATATTCATTCTTATATGTTTAAAGTTTAAAGTTTAAGCTTGCGAAGCATTATAAACTTTAAACTAATTGCTATTTACGAATAACTTTTACCTGAGCATCATTCGTCAATTTTATAATCGTAGATGGTTTTCCGGCAATTTTATCGCGATGCAAATTTACAACATAGTCAACACCTTTGATAATCTCGGGGTTAATTTCTTTGAAACTTTTTGGAGAGGGTTGGCCTGAAATATTCGCGGAAGTGGAAACCAATGGTTTTTTCATCTTTTCCATTAATTTAAAACAAAAAGGTTCCTTCACGATTCTTATTCCTAAGGTGTTATCTGTGGCAATTAGATTTGGCGCTACATTTCGTGGCTGGTCCAGAATTATTGTTGTTGGATTTTCGGACAAATCCATAATTTGCCAAGCCACCTCGGGAACCTCCTTAAAGACGTTGTACATCATTCTTTCACCATTAGTCAAAACAATCATGCTTTGGGTCTCAGATCTTTGTTTAAGTTTGTATATTTTGGCGACAGCCTCTGTATTTGTCGCGTCGCATCCGATGCCCCAGACGGTGTCTGTGGGATAGAGTATGATTCCTCCTTCTTTTATAATTTCGTATGCTTTGTGAACTTCCTCGCTAAGATTTTCCATTTTTTATAATTAAAATACAAGTGACAAGTTTATATTTGCAAAGAAACGAATAATTTTTTTGAAAGCACCACACACTTGTAACGAGGAGGGTGATGGCAAGAATAGTTATTGGGCCAAGGATGCCTTTATAAAAAATAGGGCTTCTAAATGTTGTTTTTTTAGATAGTGAAATCAAGTTATTTTTTTTTAAGAAATAGATGGCTCTAGTATCCGTTGTGCTCGAACAAAAATATCAGTAGAGAAATTTAGATAGAAAAGTATAGAATTAATGAAAATATCATTGTTGATCTCCACATATAATTGGCCAGAAGCGCTTGAATTGGTTATAAATAGTGCTATAATACAATCAGTTTCACCTGCAGAAATTATAATAGCGGATGATGGTTCAAATGACGAAACGAAATTACTCATTGAACAATTTAAACAAAAAACAGCGATTCCCATTAATCATGTTTGGCAAGAGGATTTAGGGTTTAGAAAATCAAAGATTTTAAATAAGGCGATAGTAAAAACCACAACTGATTATATAATACAGATTGATGGCGATTGTATTATGAACAGATATTTTGTCGAAGATCATTTGAAAGCTGCTAAAAAAGGGGTTTATCTCTACGGTTCAAGAGTTAATATTTTGCTGGATTATGTAGCTGATGTTTTTGGGAAAAAGCAAATTGATTTTAATTTTTTTTCAAATGAAATTAAAAACAGGTCTCGAAGTTTGCATATTCCCTTTTTGTCGCATTTTTATAAAACCCATAATGAAATTTCTAAGAAATTTCGAGGATGTAATGTCTCTTATTGGCGCGATGA
>JBLIHD010000200.1:0-4273 GCA_047636335.1 Flavobacterium sp. | reverse complement strand
ACTGGCGATACAACCATCGGCGAAGGAACAAAAATCGATAATCAGGTGCACGTTGGCCATGACACGGTTATTGGAAAAAAATGTTTGATAGCTTCCCAAACAGGTATTGCAGGTTGTGTAATTATTGAAGATGAAGTTACGATGTGGGGACAAGTGGGTACCGCGAGCGGAATCACGATTGGCGAAAAGGCAGTTATTCTTGGTCAAACTGGAGTGACAAAATCAGTAGAAGGGGGGAAAAGCTATTTCGGAACCCCTATACAAGAGTCCAGAGAAAAGTTAAAGCAACTGGCCAACATTAAAAAAATCCCCGAGATTTTAAATAAATTAAAACAACTATGACAGCAAAAGAAATCGTTCAAAAATTCTACAAATCGGATGCCCTGATAGATAGTGCCGTAATGAAAGAATATTTGCATCCCGATGTTATTCTGGATTGGAATAGCAGCACAGGACTAGTACAGTTGGATTTTGTCTCACTACTTAATTTATCTGAAGAATTAAGCAAGGCTTATGTTCGTTCAAAAGTAAGAATTAGTCATATTATTTCAGAAAACAATATGATCACCGTTCGTTATTCCCATTTTGTAAAGACGATAGAGAATCCAAGAGAAGAGATGCTGTTCGCGCATTTTATATCAATTTGGGAAATAAAAGACAATAAATTACACAGAGGTTATCAAATGAGTCAATTATCATAATAAATTTTGACAGGAAAGCTCTCAAATAATTTTCAAAACCTTACTTTTGCATGACAATTTTTAAAAATCACATAAAATATATATCATGAGTGTTTTAGTTAATAAAGATTCCAAAATTATTGTTCAAGGATTTACAGGAAGTGAAGGGACTTTCCATGCTTCTCAAATGATTGAGTACGGTACTAACGTCGTTGGTGGTGTAACTCCAGGAAAAGGTGGTACTACTCATTTGGACCGTCCAGTTTTCAATACTGTAAAAGACGCCGTTGAACAAGCGGGTGCTGACACAACTATTATTTTTGTACCACCTGCTTTTGCTGCAGATGCAATAATGGAAGCTGCAGATGCTGGAATAAAAGTGATTATAGCAATTACTGAAGGAATTCCTGTAGCTGATATGATTAAAGCCAATGCTTACGTAAAAGAAAGAAACGCAAGGCTAATAGGTCCAAACTGTCCAGGTGTTATTACTCCGGGTGAAGCTAAAGTTGGTATTATGCCAGGTTTCGTATTCAAAAAAGGAACTGTAGGTATTGTATCCAAATCAGGAACTTTAACTTACGAGGCGGCTGATCAAGTAGTAAAGCAAGGATTAGGAATCACTACTGCTATTGGTATTGGTGGAGATCCAATCATTGGAACTACGACTAAAGAAGCTGTAGAATTATTGATGAATGACCCAGAAACTGAATGTATCGTGATGATAGGTGAAATAGGTGGTCAGTTGGAAGCAGACGCTGCACATTGGATAAAAGCAGACGGTAATCGTAAACCAGTTGTAGGTTTCATTGCAGGAGTTACCGCTCCAGCAGGAAGAACAATGGGTCATGCAGGTGCTATCGTAGGTGGATCTGACGATACGGCAGAAGCTAAAAAACAAATCATGAGAGAATGTGGAATACACGTTGTGGATTCTCCAGCTGAGATTGGTAAAAAAGTAAAAGAGGTTATCGGATAATTGAAAAATTATTAATGATTTCAAGTCATTATAAAAATGCCTCACTGCCCTGTGAGGCATTTTATTTAAAATTAACATAAAAGAAAGATGTACAAAGAATTGAAAAAGTTTAAAGTAAGCGATAGTTTTACTTTTACAACAGATGATAGTTTAGAACAAGTGTGCAATGCTTCTGATGGAAGTGGTGTGTTTTTGGTTTATGCAGTTGGAGATGAAAAAGAATTAATCATGGTAGGTTCTACTGGAACTGTTCAAAATGACGGATCTTTGAAAATCAAAAATGGTGGTTTGAAAGAAAAAATTGTTGAAGGGCACCAATTTGCAAAAACCGGAAGAAAATATTCTTGGCCTGCACAAATGAAAATTGAAACCATTAGCACTTTAGAAGTGGTTTGGTACGAAACATTCAATGAGAAAAGCAAGGGTATCCCTACATCAGTGGAAGGACAGGTTTTGCAAAACTTTTTTGATGAAAACGGAAGGTTACCAAAATGGAATGTTGCTTTTTAATACAACAGAAAATACTATTATCGTTCGAAGAAACGATTTGAATTTTGCGCTGCAGTTTGTGGCGCTTTTTTTTTGTTTTTTTTGGGATAAACTGAAATGATATCATAAATAATTAATTACTTTTGCAACCGTTATCACGAATCTCATAATGAGATAGCAACCTGCAACAACGAGCAAGGTGCTAAAACGATAAGCCAAATCCTTTGGAAAAAATGTTGTTTTTACATTCCCATTTTTTTAGCTATAGTTTTTCGTCATATTTACATCATTATAAAACTGATTTATGACTCATTTATTGCAAAAAAAAGGAAGCGCCTACGCTTTAATTCCTTTATTGATTTTTATTTTTACTTTTCTAGGAGCTGGAATATGGCTAGACGACTTTTATGCTTTACCCGCTCCGGTTGCTGTTTTAATTGGTATTATTGCCGCATTTTTAATGTTCAAGAGCTCGGCCGATGAGAAAGCCTTCACTTTGATTGCCGGCTGCGGGGAGAGCAAGATTATTACCATGTGTTTGATTTATCTTTTGGCCGGAGCCTTTGCCGTTGTCAGTAAAGCTACGGGAGGTGTTGACGCAGTTGTAAGCCTTGGGATTAATAATATTGACGTCGCTTACTTTCCTTTGGGTATCTTTCTGATAGCCGCTTTCCTGTCAACGGCTACTGGAACTTCCGTGGGTGCGATTGTTGCCATCGGACCAATAGCGGTCAGTCTGGCCAATTCTAGCGGAGCTTCATTGCCACTGATAGCGGGTGCTTTGCTTGGAGGTTCTATGCTTGGTGATAATCTTTCCATGATCTCGGACACCACGATTGCCGCCACTCAGTCTTTAGGATGTAAACTGAAGGATAAATTCAAGATAAATTTATTCATTGCTTTTCCTGCTGCCATGATAACCATTATAGTTTTCTTTTATTTGGGATTGAACTCGGATATCGCGGCTGTGGCGATTCCTAAGAACAGTTTCGAATGGATAACAATTATTCCTTATGTTTTAGTTATCGTCCTTGCATTGGTTGGTGTAAATGTTTTTTCAACGTTAATTATCGGGACTTTATTGGCTGGAGTGATTGGTTATTTTGGAAATCATTTCACCCTATTGGTATTTGCCCAAAAAATATATGAGGGATTTACGAGTATGACCGAAATATTTTTATTGTCGATGCTAACCGGCGGTCTGGCGGCAATGGTTGATAAAGCCGGGGGAATTGATTACTTGTTGCGCCAGATCAAGAAACGCATTAAAAGTGAAAAATCGGCGCAAGTGGGAATTGGTGCTTTGGTAGGTTTTACCAATCTGGCTATTGCCAATAATACGGTGTCAATTGTGATAACGGGCGGAATTGCAAAGGAGATTAATGATGAATATGAATTGAGTCCAAAAAAAACGGCTGCAATTCTTGATATTTTTTCCTGCGTTGTACAAGGGATTTTGCCTTACGGAGCACAAGTGTTGTTGATCTTAAGTTTTGCTGATGGTAAGCTTGATTTTATGGACTTACTTAGTAATGCCTGGTATCATCTGTTCTTATTCGTTTTTACTCTGGTTGCAATTTATAGTTCTTTCTGGGATAAATTAGTAAAACGATTTCTGGATATTTAAAATCTGTTTCTCAATAGCTCATAGTATTGCGCCACATTTTTTATGTGGCGCTCTTTTTTGGCCAATATGTCAAGTGAAAAGCAAAAGAAATGATTTTTTTTCGACTGAAGAACTAGCTTTTCTATGGTTGTTCAATTGATAGTTTTGAAAGATAAAACGAAAACGGCAACATAACACAAGAGCGACTATTCTCAGACGAGAAGTCAATCGATCTATATAATCCGATTGCCGTAAAGTTTTTATCCAGTGTAAGCGCCTGATGAATAAGTCAATTCATAGCTATGGGTGTAGATTTCAAAGACGATTCCAAAGGGGTCTTCCACATAACACATTTTGAAAGGTTTGTCCTTAGGATAATATGCCCTGATTGGCATTCTTTTTTTACCGCCGTGTGACACTATTTCATCGACTAGCTCCTCAATATTTGGATCTTGTATACAAAAATGAAAAAGGCCGGTGTTGAAAGGGTTAAATTCGGGGGCTTCTTTAACTCCGTTG
>JBLIHD010000199.1:0-4274 GCA_047636335.1 Flavobacterium sp. | reverse complement strand
AAAGCAATGAGCAAAAGAACGTTTCAACCATCGAAAAGAAAAAGAAGAAATAAGCACGGATTCATGGACAGAATGGAGACTCCGAATGGAAGAAAAGTTCTTGCTAGAAGAAGAGCTAAAGGAAGACATAAATTGACTGTTTCTTGCGAACCAAGACACAAAAAATAATGTTTGTATAAACATAAATAAGGCGTTACTTTTTTTAGTATCGCCTTTTTTTATATCTAATCGTTAAAAAATAATTAATCATTAGAAGCAAAGGCTTAAGTTCAGTAACTTTGGCCCTGTTGAAAATAACTACACAATACAATAACTACATACAATAAGATGCCAAAAGATACCTCCATTAAATCAGTACTAATAATAGGATCAGGTCCCATTGTTATTGGTCAAGCCTGCGAATTTGATTATGCCGGATCACAATCTGCACGTTCCATTCGTGAAGAAGGAATTGAAGTTATTTTGATAAACTCTAATCCCGCGACAATTATGACCGACCCTTCTATGGCCGATCATATTTACTTGAAGCCATTGACAACCAAATCTATTATTGAAATCCTGAAAGCACATCCTCAAATCGATGCGGTGTTGCCAACTATGGGTGGACAAACGGCTCTGAACTTGTGTCTGGAAGCGGATGAAAAAGGAATTTGGGAAGATTTTGGAGTAAAAATGATTGGTGTAGATGTTAATGCGATCAATATTACCGAAAACAGAGAACAGTTCAAGCAATTGCTTAAAAAAATAGGAGTGCCATCTGCCCCTGCAGAAATTTGTACTTCTTACCTTAGAGGAAAAGAAATTGCACAGGAATTTGGTTTCCCTTTAGTAATACGTCCTTCGTTTACCTTAGGTGGAACCGGAGCGGCTATTGTATATAAAAAAGAAGATTTTGACACACTTTTGACCAGAGGTTTAGAAGCGTCTCCTATTCATGAAGTTTTGATTGACAAAGCATTAATGGGTTGGAAAGAATACGAACTGGAACTTTTGAGGGATAAAAATGACAATGTTGTCATCATTTGCTCCATCGAAAATATGGACCCAATGGGGATTCATACCGGGGATTCCATCACGGTGGCGCCAGCAATGACTTTATCGGATAGCACGTTCCAAAGAATGCGAGATTATGCAATCTTGATGATGCGCAGCATAGGAAACTTTGCTGGGGGTTGTAACGTACAATTTGCCGTTTCACCGGATGAGAAAGAAGATATCGTAGCGATTGAAATCAATCCTCGTGTGTCTCGTTCTTCTGCATTGGCATCTAAAGCGACAGGTTATCCAATCGCGAAGATCGCCACAAAACTGGCTTTAGGGTACAATCTGGATGAACTACAAAACCAAATTACCAAATCAACTTCGGCTTTGTTCGAACCAACTTTGGATTATGTGATTGTGAAAATCCCACGTTGGAACTTTGATAAGTTTGAAGGTGCCGACAGAACCTTGGGACTTCAGATGAAATCAGTGGGTGAAGTGATGGGAATTGGACGTTCGTTCCAGGAAGCACTTCACAAAGCGACTCAATCATTAGAAATCAAAAGAAATGGTCTAGGTGCTGACGGAAAAGGATATACAAACTACGAACAAATTATAGAGAAACTGACTTTTGCGAGTTGGGATCGTGTTTTTGTGATTTATGATGCTATTGCGATGGGAATTCCACTGAGCCGTATCCATGAAATTACTAAAATAGATATGTGGTTCTTGAAACAATATGAAGAACTTTACACTTTAGAGAAAGAAATCTCTACTTATAAGGTAGATGATTTACCAAGAGAGCTTTTGCTTGAAGCGAAACAAAAAGGATTTGCCGACAGACAAATTGCACATATGGTACGTTGTTTAGAAAGTCAGGTGCATACTTTGCGTACTGATATGAACATCAATCGTGTATTCAAATTAGTGGATACTTGTGCGGCGGAATTCAAAGCAAAAACACCTTACTACTATTCGACTTTTGAGGCCGAAATTGAAAAGGCAGATGGAACGCGTTACGTTGACAATGAAAGTGTCGTTACCGATAAAAAGAAGATAATCGTTCTTGGCTCAGGCCCAAATAGAATTGGACAAGGAATTGAATTTGATTACTCTTGTGTTCACGGAGTACTTGCGGCGCAAGAGTGCGGTTATGAGACGATTATGATCAACTGTAATCCTGAAACGGTTTCTACTGATTTTGATACAGCTGATAAATTGTATTTTGAACCTGTTTTCTGGGAACACATCTACGATATTATTAAACATGAAAAGCCAGAAGGTGTAATTGTACAATTGGGTGGTCAAACTGCCTTGAAACTGGCAGAGAAGCTTTCTAAATACGGTATAAAGATAATTGGAACTAGCTTTGATGCTTTGGATTTAGCCGAAGATAGAGGTCGTTTCTCTGAGTTGCTAACCGACTTGAAAATTCCTTTCCCGCAGTTTGGAATTGCCGAAACTGCCGATGAAGCTTCTGCCTTGGCTGACACTTTAGACTTTCCTTTATTGATTCGTCCTTCTTATGTATTGGGTGGTCAGGGAATGAAAATTGTAATCAACAAGCAAGAACTCGAAGAGCATGTTGTGAATTTATTAAAAACGATTCCTGGAAACAAATTGCTTTTAGACCACTATCTTGATGGTGCGATAGAAGCAGAAGCTGATGCAATTTGTGACGGTGAAAATGTGTATATCATAGGTATTATGGAACACATCGAGCCTTGCGGAGTGCACTCTGGAGATAGTAATGCACTATTGCCTCCTTTTAATTTAGGGGAGCTGGTAATGCAACAAATAAAAGACCATACTAAGAAAATCGCACTGGGTTTAAGCACTGTTGGTTTAATCAACGTTCAGTTTGCTATCAAAGATGAGATCGTGTATATCATAGAAGCAAATCCTAGAGCTTCTAGAACAGTTCCATTTATCGCGAAAGCGTACGGAGAGCCATATGTTAATTATGCAACTAAGGTTATGTTGGGTCACAATAAGGTAACCGACTTTAAATTCAACCCGCAATTAAAAGGATACGCTATCAAGCAACCGGTTTTCTCTTTCAGCAAGTTCCATAATGTAAACAAAGCATTAGGACCAGAAATGAAGTCAACAGGGGAAAGCATCCTATTTATAGACGACTTGAAAGACGACCAATTCTACGAATTGTACTCAAGAAGAAAAATGTATTTGAGCAAATAAAACTTGAATTTATTATATGTAAAAAGCCCCAATTTAAATCGGGGCTTTTTTTACATTATATTGTATTCAAAAAAGAAACTAATTTTCATCTTCGCTACATCCTATTGGTGAACCTGGAGGCGGTACTTGATGTAAAGTTGGCTTTGCTTTTTCTGGTGATTTCATTCTTTCCAATATGAGTAATAAATGTCCTTTGTAAGCAGCGTCTTTCGTCTTTTTTACTTGAGCGGTTGAATATTTTTTTAAATCATCTATTGCTTTAAGTAATTCAGATTTAGTAGCAAAAGAGGCTTCGTCATTAACAGAAGCTGAGAGTAAATAAGTGAGCAGAAGCTGTTCGTTTTGCTGTTGGATCAGTTTTTGGAATCCTTTCAAACGCGGTGCTTTCCATGTTTTAGAGCTAAGTATATTGATCATATTATCAATGCCTAATCCATTATTTTTTGCTTGGAATTCTACTAATCTATTCAAACGATTAGTATTAAATAAAAAGGACAAAGGGATATCGGCTGCAGCTTCGGCTGCTGCCAGTGGATCGAATAAAAGCCCAGTTCTACGATTAAATAATTCCCTATTATAATCATAACCTGCAGGACGAGGAGGAATTAATTTTAATATATTTTCCGATATCTCCAATACTTTTGGATCTATACAATCTGTGATTGTAAGTAATGCATTTAGTTCTTCTTCTTTAGTAACTGCGCGAGTTATCATTTGTCCATCTCCCTTGATGGCATAAGAATAATACAAGCCCCCTACTATTTTTGACACAGCTTCAATTTGGTAGCGATGAAGTAAATAAATGGGAACTAATACATCTTCTAACATTGCCATTGGTGTGCCTTTTTGGATATTTTTTTCTCCAAATTGCGATAATGCTTTTGCGCGAACTTTCATTGTATTTTTCAGTTCGGTTACAGGGTCTTTTCCGTTATCCCACAGATGTACATTTGGATGCATACTGCCAGGATCGCGTGCATCTCTGTCTGAGATAAAAGTGAGCCCGTTTTTTGAGGCATCAGTAAGTAACTTATCAAGAGCGTTTGCTTCATCTGTTTCCTTTGGAAATTGTTGGTAGCCATACTGGATACTTA
>JBLIHD010000198.1:0-4284 GCA_047636335.1 Flavobacterium sp. | reverse complement strand
AATGATTTCAGAATCGCTTCTTCGTCCAGTGGTTTGATCGTATGAATGTTGATTACTTCTGCAGAAATTCCTTTTGCTTCCAAAGCTTCAGCAGCGATAAGCGCTTCCCAAACTAAGTGTCCTGTAGCAACTATAGTTACATCAGTACCTTCGCTAAGCATAATGGCTTTTCCTATTACGAATGGCTCGTCAGCAGGTGTAAAGTTAGCAACAACTGGACGTCCAAAACGCAAGTAAGCTGGGCCGTGATGATCAGCAAGTGCTAATGTAGCTGCTTTAGTTTGATTGTAATCACAAGTGTTGATTACGGTCATCCCTGGCAACATTTTCATTAAACCTATGTCTTCAAGTATTTGGTGTGTTGCTCCGTCTTCTCCTAATGTTAATCCGGCGTGTGAAGCGCAAATTTTTACATTTTTGTCAGAATAGGCAATTGATTGGCGAATTTGATCATATACTCTTCCTGTAGAAAAGTTGGCAAACGTTCCTGTGAAAGGAATTTTTCCACCGATAGTTAATCCGGCAGCAATTCCAATCATATTTGCTTCAGCAATTCCGATTTGGAAAAAACGCTCTGGGTGGTTTTTCTTGAAATCATCAAATTTTAATGATCCGATTAAGTCAGCACAAAGTGCCACCACGTTTTCATTCTTGTGACCTAGTTCAGTCATCCCCGCTCCAAAACCTGAACGAGTATCTTTACTTCCTGTATTTGTATATTTTTTCATTTTCTGATTTAGATTTTTGGCAGTATTCTAATAAACACCAATAACTGAATATTCTCTAGTAGTCTAATTGACCTCCAGCGTTATAGTTTTGAGATAATGCATTTTCAAGTTGTTCGTCATTTGGCGCTTTTCCGTGCCAAGCGTGAGTGTTCATCATGAAATCAACTCCATTACCCATCTCTGTGTGTAACAAAACACAAACTGGTTTTCCTTTCCCTGTTCTAGTTTTTGCATCTGTCATTCCTGCAATAATAGCTTCGATGTCATTTCCTTTGAATATGTCAATTACGTCCCAATCAAAAGCTTCAAATTTAGCACGGATACTTCCCATTCTTAAAACTTCGTCAGTCGAACCATCAATTTGTTTTCCGTTTAAATCGATAGTGGCGATAAGGTTGTCCACTTTTTTAGCGGAAGCATACATGATTGCTTCCCAGTTTTGACCTTCTTGTAATTCACCATCACCGTGAAGTGTGTAAATTAAATGATTGTCATTGTTTAACTTTTTAGCCTGTGCTGCTCCAATCCCTACAGATAAACCTTGCCCAAGTGAACCAGATGCAATTCTAATTCCCGGTAAATTATCGTGAGTAGTAGGGTGCCCTTGCAATCTTGAATTGATAAGACGGAAAGTAGCTAATTCAGAAACCGGAAAATAACCGCTTCTTGCTAATACGCTGTAAAAAACCGGAGAGATATGACCGTTTGAAAGGAAGAAGAGATCTTCTCCAATGCCGTCCATATCAAAACCTTCCTTGCGTTCCATCAGGTTTTGGTATAAAGTTACCAGAAATTCAGTGCAACCAAGAGATCCTCCTGGGTGACCAGAGTTTACGGCATGTACCATTCGAAGAATGTCTCTTCTGACTTGGATAGTTAATTCGTTTAATTGTTGTGTGTTAGGCTTCATTTTGTGTGTAAAAGTTAAACTGATGCAAATGTAATTTTTATTTTGGCGTAAGACAAATGATTTTTATAATACTTGTTTTTAGGTTTTTATCGGAAAACTGTTGAAAACGGGGAGCTTGAGATTAGAATCAGCATAAAATACTATCATTTTCATCTCCACTTTTTTTTAATGATTCAGTAATTATTATCTTGCGCTCATGTATGGACAATTAGCAAAAAGTATAGGTGAAAAAGTTACACTAACGACTGAAGAGTTTGAATTGTGCAAGACATTCTTTATCCCTAAGAAAATAAGGAAGAAACAAACCTTACTGCTCGAAGGAGATATTTGTACCTACAACGCTTTTATTGAAAAAGGAGTCTTACGCTCTTACACTATCGATGAGAAAGGAAATGAACAAATTGTGCAATTTGGTTTTGAAGGTTGGTGGATTACTGATTTGTCCAGTTATTTAACTGGAGCAAATTCCACGTATACAGTAGAAGCAATCGAAGACTCAGAATTATTGTTGTTAACCACTTTAGCCAGAGAGGAATTGATGGTTCAGATACCTGCTTTTGAGCGATATCAGCGGCTCTTGTTACAAAACGCTTACATAGCATTGCAAGCGAGAGTTAATTCGGCTTTGAATTCAACGGCCGAAGAGAAATACTTGAGATTAACAGCGTCTTATCCTGACATAATAGCCCGTGTTCCGCAACATATGGTGGCATCTTATCTTGGTCTTACTCCTGAGACACTAAGTCGTGTCAGAAAACAAATCACGCTTCGGAAGTAAAATTGATTTAGATCAATGCCATTTCTTATTTTATCTCAATGTTATTATGATGCATCTTGAAGTAGCTTTGCAGGATAAAATTGTGAACAATGCAAAACGTAAAAACAATAGCCGTGATTGGCGCTGCTGATAAAAGAAACCTCACTGTGCTTAAAGAGTTATCTGACCGATACCAAATGTTATTATTTGATAAAAACTCAAAAGCACTTTCGGATATTTGTGACTCACTTTTGACAAATAATCGCAATGTTAATATCGAAAAAATGTCTTGTGCCACTGACGCGAGTTGGGAAGCGGATATCATTATTCTTTCCGGTTTTTGCATTAATGATGCAGAAATTGTCCGAAAAGTGCAGAAAGTGGCAACGGCTAAGATTATCATCATTATGGAAAATGATGATGAGTTTACCAAGTCAATAAATAGCCAAGTCAATTTTGATCTTGTTTTCCCCCATTCCAAAATTGTAGAGATAATAAATCTTAATACGGATGAAAAAGCCGACAAGGAGTTTCTTCTGGAGGGGCATGACTCGTCTGCTTTAGATAGTGTTTCAAATATTTTTGAGCGAATGGGTTTCAATACTTTTGTATCACAATTAAATTAATAAAAACAGAAAATAAATATTTTGAGTAATCCCATTTTATTATGACCTTTTCAATGCAATACAACTTATTTAGTGGCACGTTTTGAGAAAGATGCCCCTTTAAGCAGTCCTGAACAAAGTACTTTTTACACTTTCACCGCCAAGGGGTACAATGACTACCTTAAAATGGAGTCCTGATTTATTTGACGAGAGATTAATTTGTTGATAGGGTTACAGTTTTTTATTATTCAATGCCAATGATGCAATAGCGGTATCGTTTCAATATTTATTCTTAAACCCTACTATTTAAAAAAGCCCCAATCGGGGCTTTTTTGTTCTTTACATGGATTGACGGTTTCCATACTACTATTTTGACGTTATTTCTTCAAACTCTACGTCCTCTCTGGTGGCGGTATTGTTTTTCTTTGTCGGTATTGCGCAAGCATTCGCTGCTCAACAACCGGTATTTGTGACGACCTGATACAACAGGAAAGCCGCCAGAAGACCGGAGAGTATACTCTGGGTCTGGAAGGCCTGTATGCCGATGTAAACGCCCAATCCAAGACGGAAGAAGCTCGTAAAATTCCAGTCACCTAATAAAGTTTGCATGGCCATTATATTTTATTTTGTAAGCTACTCCAGCCTCCGCCATTGTATACCTCGGTAAAACCATTCGATTTTAAAACGCTTTTTGCTGATACGCTTCGCATGCCTGAGGCACAGCAAGTGATGACAACAGCCTCTTTTTTCAGTTTTGAAATATGTCTTGACAAATCGTTCAACGGAGCGTTTATAGACCCCTTGATGTGTCCTTGTTTGTATTCACCGGGGCTGCGCACGTCGAGTATTACTGCTCCTTGTTTTACTAGTTCCGCGAAATCCACTTTAGGTCCTAAACCAAATAATTTTTTTAATGTATTTATCATTTTATTTTGTTGTTTGAGATTGATAATAATTGACGTCTAACCAAGAACCGCCATTGTAGCATTCGATTCCATGTTGAGAAAGAAAATGCTGTGCTTGACCGCTTCTGTTTCCGGATGCGCAGCAAAGTATTAATGGTCCTTTGAGGTTTTTTAATTCTTCTATTCGTTCAGGAATTTCATTTAATGAAATGTTTATAGATCCCACTACATTGCCTCCCATAAATTCAGCATACGAACGAACATCTACTATAGTTCCTTGGTTTTCTTTGATTATTTGTTCTAAACTCATTTACTTTAATTTTTTAAATATGATTTACATTCAAAAAGAGCACTGTCATTTTATGGTCGTATTAACCTT
>JBLIHD010000197.1:0-4301 GCA_047636335.1 Flavobacterium sp. | reverse complement strand
CCTTCAAACATAATGTCTGTGATGCGGAAACCTAATATTTCGTTTGCTTTTTCAAATAAGTCTTTGGCTAGGGTCGAATTTTCATATAAGTCCTTACCCATTCCTGTGAACTGAGCTCCTTGACCTGGAAAAACGTATGCTTTCATAAAAGTTGGTTTAAAGTTTGAGGTTTTAATTTTTTAAAATTATTAATATAAAACCGAGTGCAAAAATAGTACTTTTTTTAGGAGTGCCAACAATAGTTATTCTTTGTAATACTTCTGCTGCAATCTCCGATGCTGTCGGGGCTCTAAAGAAAATAGTTGGAATTTTGACAAATAAAAAAAGCGTTGCTTAACACAACGCTTCTGCAATAAAATTGTAATGCTTCTGAAGGTAACGGGATCTTTAGGCTAAATTACAACGTAATTGACTTTATGATTTCCAACAATTGATTGTTTAAATCTTCGTTAGTAATTCCGTCTTTTTCGTCAAAATTTTCATTGAAACTTGGTAAAGAAAAGCTACCTTTTACCGTCGCACCTTGAAAAGGGAAACGATTTTTTGCTATTTCCAAAACGGAGCTTCCGCCTCTTGGGCCGGGTGACGTCGACATTATTAGCGTTTGTTTGTTTTGAAATGTTTCAGAATGTATTCTCGAAGTCCAATCGAAAATGTTTTTAAAAGCTGTTGAGTAAGCTCCATTGTGTTCTGCAAAAGAGATCACAAGTAAGTCTGCAGTTCCAAGTTTATTATAAAAATCTGTTGCCAGTTCTGGAATGCCACTTTCTGTTTCTTTGTCAGTGGAAAAAATAGGCATTTCATAGTCATTCAGATCTAATACTTCGACTGATGCGTTTTCAAATTGTCCGGCAACATAAGTGGCTAGTTGTTTATTTATGGATGTTTTGCTTGATGAAGCGCCAAAGGCGATAATTTTTTTCATTTATATTTGTTTTTGTGATATGTGAAAGCTCCCGACGGGTATTTATTCACTCTGTTGCAGCGAAGTCAATTTTATATCAGATTTTTATTGAATTATAAGATAGAAAGATGCTTTTTTTTCGATTCTTAACCTAAAAGAAAGCAGTCCTAATTGTATTAGTGTTGCATAGGGATTTCCATCAACAAGAACTCAGCATCTGTGCTCGCTTTAATGTCGAAGGAATTCGCATCCCAGATCCCATAACCGTCACGAGTTTCCAATTCTTGCCCATCAATGGTAAGTTTTCCAGACAGGATGAAAGTGTAAACGCCATTTCCTTCTTTTTTTAAATTGTAAGTTGCCTCGACCCCTTTGTCAAATTTACCCAAATGGAACCAGGCATCCTGATGAATCCAGGCACCGTCATCTTCCGCATTAGGAGAAAGTATTTGTTGTAATTTGTTTTTTCTGTCGTCGGGATTCAGGGTGATTTGTTGGTAACGAGGATCGACATTTTGTTGATTCGGGTATACCCAAATCTGTAATAATTTGGTTCTTAGGTCTGCGTTAGGGTTAAACTCACTGTGTTTAACTCCAGTTCCCGCACTCATAACCTGGACATCGCCAGTTTTGATAGTTTCCGTATTTCCCATGCTGTCTTTGTGTGCCAAATCACCTTCCAAAGGAATCGTGATGATTTCCATATTGTCGTGTGGATGTGTCCCAAAACCCATTCCCGCCGCGATAGTGTCATCGTTCAAAACGCGGAGCGCTCCAAATTGAACTCTTTCCGGGTTGTACCAACTTGCGAAGCTAAAACTGTGATAAGCATTTAGCCAACCATGGTCAGCATGACCTCTTGTGTCCGCTTTATGTAAAACTGTATTTTTCATGGGATATGTGTTTTTTGATATTATATAATACAAATTTACGGGCTAAGGTGGTAAAAAACACTTAATGTAGGTTAAGAAAGTAGTGATCAGAAAATCAGTCTTTAGTAAAAAAGTGTTGATACTTTTGGTTTTAGAAATAGGCAATGAAATAGTGTTCTAATCAGATTTCATCATTACGACTGTAAGAACTGAACACTGAACACTCTTTTCCATTGAGCACTACCTTTTAAGCAATCGGGATTTCATTTTACTAAAGAACTCGGGCGTAACGCCAATGTAAGAGGCTATTTGTTTTTGGGGTACTTTTTGAAGCAGTGTTGGATACTTTATGCAAAATTTTTCAAAACGCTCTTCAGCGGATAAGCTTAAATTATCCATTAAGCGTTCCTGATTGGCAACTAAAGAATTTTCGGTTAATATTCTAAAAAAGCGTTCCAGTTTTGGGACTTCGTTGTATAACAGTTCCTGATTCTCTTTTGATAGCATAACTATTTCGGCATCTTCGAGAACTTCAATAAAAAGATTCCCGGGTTTTTGAGAGATTAAACTATACATATCACCAATCCAATAACCTTTGCTAGCAAAACTTAAAACATACTCCACAATATTATCATTGATGTTGAAGCTTCTCAAAAGTCCTGAATTCACAAAATACGAATGCTCGCAGATTTGGCCAGTATTCAGTAAAATACTTTTTGCTTTAAAGTTACGTATTTCGATTTTTGATAAAAAGTTCTCTTTCTCTTCTGAAGAGAGTGTTATATGTTTTGCAATATTTTGAAGAATTAAAGACAATTTTTGTTATTTTTTCTTTTCCTCAGGAAGTAATTTAAATTCCGAAACTACGAAACGCTCGTCTTTTATCTCGCCGATAACTTTAGCTTTCCTTATCGCTGCACAAAAACCGTCATCAGCGTGCGCATCGCCATGGGAATCTATTGAGGTTCCATCCACAAAATACTGCTTTCCATCTATGCGGACGGCTAATTCGCAACCAAATCCTTCCATCTTAAACTGACATTGCCCGCAAGCGGTTTCTACAATCTGCGTTTTTGATGTTTCTTTTTTATCTTGAGCACTTATTGTAGTTGCGATAAATAAAAATATTGCTAATATTAATTTTTTCATGTTTATGAATTTACTTTTACTAAGGTAGCTGTTTTTTTTGCTCGATCAACAATTTCCTCAATCGGCGTTTCTAAACTGTCATTTACTAGTACAACTCCCATTCTTCGATAGGGTCTTGAAGTTGGCTTCCCAAAAATTCTAAAATCGGTTTTTGCCAAAGCTGCTATTGTTGAAATCCCTGAGTACGTGGGGTTATTTGAGTTTTCTGAGGCTAATAAAACTGCACTAGCTCCCGCCTTTTCGAGCGTGATTCCGAAAATGGGCAAGCTTAAAATAGCGCGTAAATGTAATTCGAATTCGTTGAAATTCTGTGTTCCGGCCAAAGTTACCATTCCAGTATCGTGTGGGCGAGGGGAAAGTTCCGAGAAATAAACGCCATCATCGGTCAGGAAGAACTCAACGCCAAAAAGTCCGGCGCCACCTAGTGTTTCTGTTACTTTTTCGGCCATGTCTTGTGCTTCAAACAAATCTTTATCCGAAACTCTGGCGGGTTGCCAACTTTCCTGATAATCACCACGTTCTTGGCGATGTCCAATAGGCGCGCAAAATAAGGTTGGGTTGTCGTTTTGGGTGATGGTCAATAAGGTGATCTCCGAATTGAATTTTACAAAGGCCTCTACAATCACTTCCACGACGTCACCGCGAGAACCTTCTACGGCATAATTCCATGCTTTCTCAATGTCGGCGACTATTTTTATGGTGGATTGTCCTTTTCCTGAGGAAGACATAAGTGGTTTTACCACACATGGCATTCCTACCGCTTCGACCCCTTTTTGTAATTCTTCGGCTGTGGTGGCGTAACGGTAATCAGCGGTTTTTAAGCCTAATTCTTTAGCAGCCAAATCGCGAATGGCTTTGCGATTCATGGTAAAATTAGCCGCTTTTGCCGATGGGACTACCGTAATTCCCTGCTTCTCGTAATCGTAAAAACGCTCCGTGCGAATCGCCTCAATTTCCGGAACGATAAAATCGGGTTGGTGTTTGGCTACGATACGGTCTAGTTCTGCTCCATCAAGCATGTTGATGACTTCAAAACCATGGGCGACCTGCATGGCAGGTGCATTTTCGTAACTGTCGACAGCGATTACGGTTTGTCCGATGCGTTGTGCAGCGATTACAAATTCTTTTCCTAATTCGCCTGAGCCCAGCAATAGTATTTTAGACATTATTTATTATTTAATGTTTAGATTGGAATGTTTTTCGTGAGAGACTACTTCCCGTTTTTAATGTTCTGCATAGGAGTTCAATGAACTTTTTTTTGCAGTGAAAATCTTTTGTGTTTTTTTACTAAAACGTAAAGATTGTGACGTAAAGTCACAACTTCTTGGGTCACGCCCAAAGTTAAAATAAATATATAAAAAAAGCCCCGATTTCTC
>JBLIHD010000196.1:0-4334 GCA_047636335.1 Flavobacterium sp. | reverse complement strand
AAATCATCTGAATCGTTCGGTATGTATGAGTTTCCAACACCGCTTTCTCCTAACTCGCCAATTGGTGTGTTAGGTTTTTCAGATATTTCTATAATTTCTGAATATAATTTAAGGACATCATTGTGCATCCCTTCCATAGTTTCGCCAGTAAAAAGATCTTTACCAAAAAATAAGGCTTCGCCTATTCTAAAATGATTGACCGCCATTGGACGTGCATTTTTTAGGATCAAAGGGACTGCAACGGAAGTTCCTCCGGAAACTAATGGTATTTCGATATTAAATTTTGCCTCAATTAGTTGCTTATATAAACTTAATTGAATTAATTTATCTTGGGTAGGCATGATGCCGCTTAAACAATTTAGGTTAGTCCCAATACCAATAATTTCTATATTGGGTAATTTTAAAATATCACCGTAAAATTCAATCAATTCTTCACCCATTACTCCTTCGCGTAAATCACCCATTTCAATCATAATAATGATTTTATGGGTTTTCTTTTGTTTAATAGCTTCTTTAGAGAGTGTTTTAATGGTGTACATTTCTGTATTAAAGCTGATGTCGGCGTACTTTATAATATCGGGTATACTTCTCTTTGCGGGAGGTTTTATGTATACTGTAATAGTGTCTGGATCTATTTCTTTTATTTTTTTTAAATTACTTATTCTGGAGTCATGAATTTCTTTGACTCCTAAAGCTATAATTTCTTTTAGGTATAGTTCGTTTCCGCACAACAATTTAGAAACTACGCCCCATTTAATATTCCTTGATTTAAAAGTATGGTCTAGAAAAGCAAAATTCTCTTGTAGTTTCTTCCTATTTAATTTTATAAATGCCATTAATTAATGATTTTATGTGGAATTGTTTTAGATATTCGTGTTAATAGTTCATAATTTAGTTGATTACTAAAATCACTAAAGGAGGCGACAGAAACAGATAGGTCACTTTGTGATCCTATTAGTACTACTTCATCGTCTTTTTTTACTGTTTCAATATTTGTAACATCTATAGTCATCATGTTCATATTCACTGATCCTACTACTATGCAACGGTATCCATTTATCAATACCCTTCCCTGATTGCTCAAGGAACGACTATAACCATGTGAATAACCGATGGGTATAGTTGCGATTTTCATCTTTCTTTCTGCCAGAAAGCTGGTTCCGTAACCAATAAAGTCACCGATTGCTACTTTTTTTACGCTCATTATCTTACTTTTCCAAGTGATGACGCGTTGAAGCGGGTCTATTTTACTTTTTTTTGTATTTAAATAATTAACAAAAACTTCGGGACTAGACCACAAACCGTATTGCATAATGCCAATACGGACCATATCCATTCTAGTTTGAGGAAACATTATAGATGCTGCTGAGCAGGCTGAATGTCTTATTTCAGGCTTAAGGTCGTTCTTACAAAGGTACTGATAGATATCTTCAAATCGTTTGATTTGCTTATCTACCCTATAATAGTTAGCAATACTCTCGGCACCAGCATAATGGGTGCAAAGTCCTTTAAAAACAACATGTTCTTTTTCTTTTTTTAGGAAAGTGATGACCCTATTTATTTCGTTTTTTTCAAAACCCGTTCGATTCATTCCGGTTTCAACTTCAATATGTAGAATTGCTTTTTTGTTCAGTTTTTTCGCTATTTTGCTGGCTTTTGTCAGTCTGCCCGTTTCAAAAACAAAGAATTCGACGTCGTTGTTGATGACCCATTCAAGATCCTCATCCTGAACTAATCCCATTACCATGACCGTTACTTTGTCTGATAGCTCCTCTTTCACCGATTTGGCTTCTCCCACGTCAAAAACCGAAAAATGAGTTATTCCGTTTTCATAAGCCATGCTGACAATTTCTTTCACACCATGTCCATAGGCGTTCCCTTTTACTACGGATGAAATTTTAACTTTTTTCCCAAAGGTGGCTTTTAGAAAAGCGATGTTTTTTTGGTAAGCCGTGCGATTGAGTTCTATGATTGAGTTAGTATGCATTCGTAATTTGTTTGCTGATTTGATAAAATACAGAAATCCCCGTGCTGATAATCTCATCAGGGAAATCGTAGTCTGGATTATGAAGGGCTGGCGTGCTTATTCCAGCACCTAGTCCAAACATTGCGCCAGGATATTGCTGCGTAAATAAGCCAAAATCTTCCCCCCATGTAAAAGGAGTTTCTTTCTCCAATAGGTCTAAATTATTCACTTTTACTGCATTTCTGATATGATCTGCTGCTTCTTTATTGTTTTCATTTGCTTGAAAACCTTCTAACCAAATAAGGTTGCACTTTAATTGGTGTTCTTTTGCTATTGATCGTGCTAATTGTTCCAAAGTAGTTTCCACTTTTTTCATGTGAGAATTACTGTTGCTTCTAACCGTAAAATGGACTTCTCCAGCACCAGCAGAAACACCATAGGCTTTTTTGCCAATTTTAGTATAAATAGGGGTCACTAAACAGTAAGTCTCTTTTGAAATATCAGGTTGAATGATAGCGTTAAATTGGTTAATAATCGCGGCAATAGCCAATGCCGGATTAATTCCTTTTTCGGGTTCCCCGGCATGAGCCGTTACTCCGTCTAGCTTTATAACAATACTGTTAACGGCGCAAGTGAATGTATCGTTTTTTACTACAATTTGACTTTTCGGAAATCTTGGCAAGTTGTGCAAAGCAAAAACGTAATCGGGTTGTAGAGCAGTAAATTTTGGATCAGAAAACACTTTTTGTGCTCCGCTTCCGTCTTCTTCCGCCGGTTGAAACAATAAAATTACCGTTCCGGTTTCGGGTCTATTTTGTGACAGTTCGGTGGCCAGACCGCATAAGATGGCCATATGGCCGTCATGTCCACATTTGTGGGAAATCCCATTGGTGAGCGAACGATGTTCAAATATGTTTGTTTCTTCAATGGGTAAGGCGTCCAACTCACATCGGAACAGCACCGTTTTACCCGCTTGTTTGCTTTTGTAAATAGCGACTATTCCTGCTCCTCCAATTTTTGTTATAATTTCATCGGGAGCGTGTTTTTTAAGAAAAGCAACAATTCTTTTACTAGTTTCCAGCTCTTTTCCGGAAACTTCAGGATTTTGGTGTAATTCCTTGCGCAACAGAGTTAAAACTACTAGACGTTGGTGAAAATTTTCCATTTTGGACTATTTGATGAGACGCATTTCCAGGTATTTGTTAGTGAAACCTAGTTTTTCATACAGTATTTTTGCAGGATTGTCCGGTTCCACATGAAGCGCTATATTTCCTTCTGCGATTGAAATGGCTTTTTGCATTAATTGTTTTCCAAAGCCTTTACCACGTTGACTATTGTCAACGGCAATATAGACTAAAATATTTTCAGGAATAAAATCTTTCATATTGGTATTGTTCAAAATCGTGACACCCACAATTTTATCATTGTCTAAACCAACAACTATATTTCCGCCCTTGTACGCATCCATAACATAAGCGATACATTTATGAATGTCTTCAATCTTATCGCCATACTCTTCTAAATGAGTATAGAGAAACTTTGCAATTACTTGATTAGTATATGTTGTGTCTTCTCCTGAATTTGCGTTAATTATTTTGAATTCCATTTTGTCTTTCTTTTTTGTTATTATTATAAAGCGATAGTGTAACGAATAAAAGGAGCGAAATACTTATCCCGTATAGGTTCGCATCCAGATGCTCTGGTAATTCTATTCCTAAAGGTAATTTATTTTCGGTAATAATCAGCAAAATTGTTGTTCCCCCTCCAAAAAGCATACTCCAAAAAGCAGCTACGGGATGACTTTTTTTCCAAAATAAAGCGCCAATAACGGGAACGAATAATCCAGATACCATGAAGGCATAGGAGTAGAGCATGAGTTCCAAGACATTTTGCATTTGGGACGCCAGCAATATGGCAAAAACACCGATTAACAGCGTGACTAATTGCGAAAGCTGGAGTTCTTTTTTATGGGTCAATTTCTTTTTGGAAAATTTGGCGAGAATATCGGTAACAATATTTCCGGAAGCGGCCATCAGACAGCTGTCAGCGGTTGAAAGTATAGCGGAAAAATAGGAGGAAAGCATCAATCCCATTAGGCCAACGGGAAGTATGGTCGCCAATAAAATAGGTAATCCCATTTCGCTATCCATCGATGAGGCGTCCGTAATTCCTTCAAACATGCCGTTTGTGGCCGCCACTTTGGCAAGCATTCCCAAGACAACACCCATAAAAGCCATTATTGGCCATTCGAATACCCCGGCAATTAACCAGGCTTTTTTCGCTTCTTTCTCTCCTTTACTGGCGTAAATTCTTTGGTATAAAGTCATTCCCACAAACCAGATCGGAATGATGGTGATGGACCAGTTTA
>JBLIHD010000195.1:0-4344 GCA_047636335.1 Flavobacterium sp. | reverse complement strand
CTACCAATTCGTGTTCTGGAGCAAGAGTCATAAAAGTAACTCCGAAAATGGTGTCAGGACGAGTGGTAAAAACTTCAACCTTATTAATAGCAGAAGCTACATCTTCACTTTCATCTAATTCTTGTGTGATCGCATCTAAAACTCCATCAATATTTCTTAAAATTTCTTCTTTATTGAAACGAATTATTTTAAACCCTTTTTCAATAATAACTTTCGCTCTTTCTACATTTGCAACTTCTTGAAAATCTAAAGTCCCTTCGTTAATTACGACAACCAGTTTTTTTGAAAGACAAACAAAGTCAACGATATAGTTACCTATTAAATATTGGTGTTTGAACTTATAATCTAATGCTTTTGACTTTAAACTTCGCCATAATTTTTGTTCAGTCTCCGTTGAATTTCCTCTAATTTCTAATGCTTTTGCTAGCGAAAAACTATTGTTACTTTCGCTATTAACACCTACTGAAATAACTGGAAAAGTAACCATAGCCCCAATTGATTTTCCAATCCAATTACGTTGACTCTCCTTGATGCTTTCACTCCAATCAATATCGTTTAGCCCTTGCAGCAAGCGTTCCGCATAAGCAGAAATGCGCATGCTCCATTGCGTCATTTTTTTACGAACTACGGTGAATCCACCGCGTTCCGAAACTCCATTTACGATTTCGTCATTGGCCAAAACCGTCCCCAGTCCGGGACACCAGTTCACTTCGGTCTCCGCCAAGTAAGTCAATCTATATTGTAAGAGAATTTTTTTCTGTTGTTCTTTTGCGAAAGCATTCCATTCAGTTGCGGAAAAAGACATGATTTTCTCATCGCAAACGGCATTGACCGCAGCATTACCTTCTTTCTCGAAAACCGAAATTAATGTCGAAATGTCTTCCGATTTGTCACTCTCTTTATTGTACCACGAGTTGAATAATTGGATGAAAATCCATTGGGTGTGTTTGTAATAATCCGGATTTGAAGTTCTCACTTCCCTGCTCCAGTCGAATGAAAACCCAATTTTGTCCAATTGCTTTCTATAGCCTGCAATTATATTCCCCTCTTTATCAAAACCTCCGTCAATATTTACCGAGGTGGTGTCTTCCGGACGTTGGCCAGTTTGAATGGCATATTGTTCCGCGGGCAAACCAAAACTGTCGTACCCCATTGGATGCAAAACATTAAATCCTTGATGTCTTTTATATCTTGAATAAACATCTGAGGCGATGTAACCCAATGGATGTCCCACATGCAATCCGGCTCCGGATGGATAAGGAAACATATCCAGTACGTAATATTTAGGTTTTTCAGACTCGTTTTCTGCAGCAAAAGTTTGATTTTCTGCCCAATATTTTTGCCATTTGGCCTCTATCTCGTTCGGATTGTATTTCATTCTCTTTTGTATTGTTTTTTAATGGAGTCATGTTTTCGATAACTCAACTCATTCTTTCCTATAAGGTTTTTTCGAAGTCAGGCTGTCGCAAACTCCAATTATTCGTTCAGGTTCAAAGTCGTATATGCTTTCTCACAATGAATTATAAAGCGGCAAATTTACGTTTATTGTACGAAAGTTGAAACTTTGGACGTTATTAACTTCAAATAAAGAAATTCTTTATTATTTTTACCCCATAATTAAAGCAAACTATGAGTTCTTCATTTGATAAGTTTCAAAAACGCAGGTTAATTTCCTCTTATTTTTCGGTAGTGCTAAGTGTATTCTTAGTTTTATTTCTATTGGGAATTTTAGGGTTTTTCATCATAAATTCCCAAAAAATGGCCAACGATTTTAAAGAAAAAATTGCCATGACAGTGTTTTTCAAAAATGAGGCCAATGACAGTATACTGAAGACTTTTGGCAAACAATTAAAATTGGCTCCATACGCAAAATCGAATGTTTTCGTTTCCAAAGAAGCCGCCGCCAAGCAACATACCGATATTATCGGTGAAGATTTTATGACTTTCCTTGGGGAAAATCCTTTACAAAATTCGTACGACATCCATTTAAAAGCGGAATATGTCGAGAAAGACAGCATTGCGAAAATCGAAAAACAACTACGCACAAACCCTATGATTTCAGATATTGTTTATGACAAACAATTAGTGAATATGGTGAATGACAACATCAAAAAAGTCAGTATGTGGATTTTAATTATAAGCGGCTTTTTGACTTTTATCGCTGTTTTATTAATTAATAGTTCACTACGCCTTTCAATACATTCTAACCGGTTTATCATTAAAACCATGCAAATGGTGGGTGCAACAAAATCATTTATCAGAAAACCATTTGTGATCCGTAGCATAAAACTGGGAATGCTTGGGGCCGCATTAGCGATTCTGGCATTGCTTGGTGTTTTAACTTATGTTGAAACCAGTTTTCCTGATCTTGGAATCCTGAATGACAAAATACTAATTGCATTAGTACTAGTAGCCGTATTGGGTTTTGGTATATTGATTACATGGATGAGCACTTATTTTGCAACACAACGATTCTTGAATTTGAGAACAGACGACCTTTACTAATTCAGGATTTAAAAAACGATATCATAATTCAGCATTTTTTTGATGTTGAAATAAATTCAGCACAAATGAAAAATAACGAACACGACCAAGAATTCCTTTTTGGTAAAATAAACTACAAAATTCTACTGATTGGTATTGGAGTGATCATTGTAGGTTTTTTACTGATGTCAGGCGGCGGAAGTGACGACCCGAACGTTTATAGCGACGCCATATTCAGTTTCAGAAGAATTCGCTTAGCGCCCACGACTGTTTTGATTGGCTTTGGAGTTACTGTCTATGCCATATTAAAAAAACCAAACAAAGCTTAAATGAATACATTACAGGCGTTTCTAATTGCCATTATGGAAGGGATTACTGAATACCTTCCTATTTCTTCGACCGCTCACATGGTTTTTCTCAGTTCGTATTTTGGAATTCAAGAAGACGATTTTGTCAAACTTTTTCAGGTTTCTATTCAGTTCGGGGCTATTTTGGCCGTTGTAGCTTTATATTGGAGAAAATTTTTCGATTTCTCTTCTCGAAGTGTTGCCATGCGCTTTTACCTCAAACTTATTTATGCCGTAATTCCGGCTTTAGTTTTAGGAAAACTATTTGACGACAAAATCGAAGCGGTTCTCGGAGACCCCATCCCGATCGCGATTGTATTAATTTTAGGTGGAGTGATTTTGCTTTTTGTTGACAGCCGTTTTCAAAATCCGACGGTTATTAAAGAAGAAGACATTACTGTAAAAAAGGCTGTAATAATTGGTTTTTGGCAATGTTTAGCAATGATGCCCGGAACAAGTCGTTCCGCCGCTTCAATAATTGGTGGAATGCAGCAAGGATTAACGCGTCATGCGGCGGCAGAATTCTCTTTCTTTCTGGCAGTTCCCACAATGATGGCGGTTACCTGTTATTCTCTTTTCTTGAAAACCTACGACACTACACAACTGAAAGGTTACGAACTCATTCTAAAGTCTAACGAAAACATACAACTATTCCTTATAGGAAATCTGGTTGCTTTTGTCGTTGCCGTGATAGCCATTAAATTCTTTATTGAGATTATCAAAAAATATGGTTTCAAGCCCTGGGGCTGGTACCGAATTATTGTTGGAAGCTTTTTATTGATTTACTTTACATATTTAAAATAAAACCTATTGAAGACAGCCGAAGACTACCAAGACGGACAGATTTTATTGATTGATAAACCCTTGAACTGGAGTTCTTTTCAAGCTGTAAACAAATTAAAATACGCTCTGATAAACAAATTGGGGCTTCCTAAAAAATTCAAGATCGGACACGCAGGAACCTTAGACCCTTTGGCTACCGGGTTGTTGTTAGTATGCACCGGAAAATTCACGAAAAGAATCACAGAACTTCAAGGCCAGGCCAAGGAATATACGGGCACTTTTTTTATAGGCGCCACCACACCTTCTTATGATTTAGAAACTGAAGTTGACCAGACCTTTGTAACAACTCATATAGATGAAGTATTAATTCACGAAACGGTGAAACAGTTTGTGGGAGAAATTGACCAAAAGCCCCCAATTTTTTCTGCAATCAAAAAAAACGGAGTTCGTTTGTACGAACACGCTCGTGCAGGAGAAATCGTGGAAATAGCCACTCGAAAAACCACCATTCATGAATTTGAAATCACGCGAATAGCACTGCCCGAAATCGACTTTAGAGTTGTTTGTAGTAAAGGGACTTACATTCGTTCTTTAGCTTTTGATTTTGGACACGCAATGGAATCCGGTTCGCACCTCACCGCTTTAAGACGGACAAAAATAGGGGATTATGACGTAAATAACGCCATAGATGTGGCTTTATTCGAAGAAAGCCTGCCACCTCATTTGTAAA
>JBLIHD010000194.1:0-4345 GCA_047636335.1 Flavobacterium sp. | reverse complement strand
ATGGCGCAGCCGTTGTCGGTTCGCAGGAACTTTCGAGTTATCTGGTGAACTTTGCCCGAAGCTTTATTTATACCACTGGATTGTCACCCCATGCTGTAGCTACTATACTAATGGCATACAATTACCTGGATAACGAAAAACAAAGCAATACTGTTCTTCGTGAAAACATCATTCATTTCAATCAAGAAAAGAATATGTTGGGACTGAAACAATTATTCGTAAGGAGTAAATCAGCAATCCAGTCTGCGATTATACCCGGGAACGAAAAAGTAAAGTCAATAGCAAAGCAACTGCAAGAAAAAGGTTTCGATGTCAAAGCAATTTTGTCGCCCACCGTACCTGAAGGCCAGGAGCGGCTGCGATTTTGCCTGCACAGTTATAATTCGAAGGAAGAAATCTCGGAAGTCTTGACTTTGTTGAGTACTTTTGTGTTTTAATCGTATGGAAGAGAAATATATATTAGTTGGTCGTTATCAGTACACTTCAGAAGCTTTGATTTATAAGGGCAAACTGGAGTCGGAGGGGGTTGATGTTTTTATCAGGGATAATAATACAGTTGATGCTAATCCGCTTTATAGCAACGCTATTGGAGGTGTTAAACTTTTCGTGAATAGAGAGGATGAGAAAAAGACGTATTCAATACTTTCTCAAATTAGTGAGTTTTCTTTAGATGAAAATAATCAATTAATGAAATGCCCTAAATGTGGAGCAGAAGAAATTGATATGATAACTTCTGTAAAGGATATCAGGTCCTTGATTTTGTTTATGTTTTCAATGCTTTTAGTTTTACTACCATTTTATTCCAAACATAAATACAAATGTAGAATGTGTAATTTTGAATTTAATTAAATGAAACTATTTATAACAGGAATTTCTACCGATGTGGGTAAAACCATTGCTTCGGCCATAATTGTAGAAGCTTTAGAAGCCGATTATTGGAAACCCATTCAAGCTGGGGATCTTGAAAATTCAGACACTCATAAAGTTAAAGAGCTTGTCTCTAACTCTACATCAAAATTTCATCCCAACAGCTATGCGCTTAACACGCCGGCAAGTCCACATTTTGCGGCTGAAATAGATCGAGTGACAATCGATATAAAAAACATCATTGAACCCACAACCCAAAATCACCTCGTTGTTGAAGGCGCTGGCGGAGTTTTAGTTCCTTTAAATGATGTCGATTGCGTCATTGATTTGATTCAGCCTGATTATAAAGTTGTCGTTGTTTCCAGACATTATCTAGGGAGCATCAACCATACATTATTGACTATTGAAGCGCTAAAGAGCAGAAATATAGCAATCGCAGGAATTATCTTTAGTGGAACTGAAAACAAAGCAACGGAATCAATTATTTTGACTAAAACTAGTGCGAAATATATAGGGAGAATCGAGCAAGAACCTTATTTCGATCAAAACGTGATTCGGGAGTATGCCGATTTGTTCCGAGAAAATCTATTGAAATTATAAATTGGGAATAAAGAATAAAGAAACAAGACTTCGGGTCCGTATTTCTTTTACTTCCTTTATCAAATCAAAATGAACTTAACAGAAAGAGACCAAAAGCACAACTGGCATCCCTATACCCAACATAAAACAGCCCAATCTCATATTGCAATAGTAAAAGGGGAAGGAGCTTTGCTGTGGGATGAAAATGGTAAAGAATACATAGATGCGATAGCCTCATGGTGGGTTAATCCTTATGGACACAGCAATAAATTCATTGCCGATGCGATATACAAGCAATTAACGACTCTTGAGCACGTACTGTTTGGTGGGTTTACTCATGAGCCTGCAGTTTTGCTTTCCGAAAAATTAATGGAGATTTTACCCCAAAATCAAAAGAAACTCTTTTATTCTGATAACGGTTCGACTGCTGTTGAAATCAGTATCAAAGTCGCTATGCAGTTTTTTTATAATAAAGGGGTGAAAAAAACAAAGATTATTGCTTTTGAAAATGCTTTTCACGGTGATACTTTTGGCGCTATGGCAGCAAGTGGAATCTCTTTTTTCGTTGAAGCGTTTAAAGATTCCATGATCGAGGTGACGAGGATTCCAGTTCCCGTAAAAGGAAAGGAAAAGGAAAGTTTTGAAGCATTAGAAAATTTGGTTAAAACCGATGAGTATGCCGCTTTTATATTTGAGCCATTAGTACTAGGGGCGGCGGGAATGGTGATGTATGAGGCGAGCGAATTAGATGAACTGATTTCCATTTGCAAAAAGCATCAAGTGTTCACCATAGCCGATGAAGTTATGACTGGTTTTGGTAAGTCTGGAAAAAATTTCGCTTGTGATTATCTTCAAGAGTCACCAGATATGATGTGTCTTTCAAAGGCACTGACTGGTGGAACAATTCCTATGGCAATCACGAGTTTTACACAAGAGATATTTGATGGTTTTTATGATGATGACGTCAACAAAGCCTTGTTTCATGGTCATACTTTTACGGCAAACCCCACAGGTTGTGCTGCGGCGCTTGCTAGTTTAGAGTTATTAAACAATCCTGAGATGCAAGCCAATTTAGTTCGGGTGAATGAAAATCATTTGGCTTTTCAAAATAAAATCAAGGAACATCCAAAAGTGGTTACAACTCGAGTGTTAGGCGTTATTTTCGCCTTAGAAATAAAAACCGAAGGGGCGGCAAGTTATTATGGAAGTTTACGTCACAAACTCTATGACTTTTTTATTGAAAACGGTGTTGTTTTACGTCCAGTAGGAAATATCGTTTACATTTTACCGCCTTATATTATCACCGATCCGCAGTTAGAAAAAATATATCAAGTAGTGGAGGAAGCACTGGAAATAGTTTAGTTTTTAGCCAAAGATTTGAACAGATAAAACAGGTTTGCACTGATTTTATAAAGGTGTAACTTAAATGACCTTTCATACTTTTAATTAAAATCCGTTTTTCTCCGTCTGAATCAGTAGCATCAATGTGCCATTTTTGTGGAAACTTTACGACCTTTGCGTTAAAATAAAAAAGTCTTGCCACAAACTATCTCCATAACTTCCATCTCTTCTATTTCTCCTTTGGGAAATGAGCCAAAAATAATTTGGGAAAATTATCAGAACGGGAAACACTGTTTTGTACTAAAATATTTAGATCATAAAAACACCCTCGTTGCATCACTGGACACCAATTCTGATGAAGTTATCGCGGCATTGCGTGCATCGGACAGCAAATACAAATCATTAGACAAATCGGTTTTGTTTGCTATGGCTGCATCCCGAAAAGCTATTCAGGCAGCAGGGTGGGATCAGGACGCAGTTTTCGGTATCAATATCGGATCTTCTCGTGGTGCGACGGACTTGTTTGAAAAGCACCATCAAGAATATTTGCAATCTGGGAAAGCGCAAACTTTAGCGTCACCCACAACTACTTTAGGGAATATATCTTCCTGGGTTGCCCATGATCTGCAAAGTACCGGTCCCGAAATTTCTCATTCCATAACCTGTTCAACGGCATTGCATGCTCTTTTAAACGGTGTTGCCTGGCTTAGGGCGGGAATGATAGACAAATTCCTCGTAGGCGGAAGCGAGGCCCCATTGACTGATTTTACGATTGCTCAAATGCGTGCGCTTAAAATATACTCAAGGAGTGATGAAGAGTACCCTAATCGTGCTCTTGATCTGGAGAAAAAACAAAACACGATGATTCTTGGTGAAGGAGCAGCAGTTTGTTGTTTAGAGATTGGGAAAAAAGAAAATGCATTAGCTTATATTGAAGGGATAGGTTACGCTACAGAGTTATTGGAACATAACATTTCCATTTCGGCTGAAGCGACTTGTTTTCAAAAATCGATGAAAATGGCACTTCAAAACACGAATCTCTCCGAGGTCGATGTCATTGTAATGCATGCTCCTGGAACCATAAAAGGAGATTTGACAGAGTATAAAGCAATACAAAAAGTCTTTGGTGAAAGCGTGCCGTTTTTAACCACAAACAAATGGAAAATCGGCCACACTTTTGGAGCCTCGGGTATGCTTAGCATTGAATATGCCGTGATGATGATTCAAAATAATGCTTTTGTTGGCGTTCCTTTCGCGGAAACGCAAATACAAACCAAATCCATCAAAAAAGTTCTTGTAAACGCAGTAGGTTTTGGCGGAAATGCCGTAAGCGTTTTGTTGTCTCTATAGTTTCGATAAAAAAAAATGAGCCACAGATTACACGGATTTTAATTCGTCTGCTCCACCTATACTTTTGGGGCGCAGTTAATTTCGTCTATTTGGTAACTGATATGACTTAAATTTAAAATCCGTTTTGATCCGGATCGTCCGCATCATCAGTGTTCCATTTATTCTTCAGATTCTAATTCTTTAACTTTTTCATAGACTAAATTACTCT
>JBLIHD010000193.1:0-4356 GCA_047636335.1 Flavobacterium sp. | reverse complement strand
CTGATGAAAACAAATCGGACTTCCCTAAACCTTATTTTTACGGAAAAGAAGGTTTTGAAAGTTTGAAAGTAAATCCAAAAGGCACTTATGCTACTTTTAGACTTGTTGAAGTTAATGAAAGAAAAAGTGAAATAATGGAAAATTTCATTACAAAAGACGGATACAATCAATCAGTAAATACAAAAGAGAAAGTTTCAACTTCAAATTTGACCAAGTCAAAATTTGGAATTTATTCAGTTGCTCAAGATTCTGTTTACTTTGTAGATTTTTCCTCGTTGAGTCATATTCAAGATAAACCTGAGTATTATAACTCCTATGCGAATTTAAAAAATAAGGAAAAGGAAGATAAGATGATCTTTGTTCAGCAACCTACTTATAATGATAGCGGGTCTTATGCTGTTACCGAGATTAGAAGTCTGGATAATAAAGACCGGTGGCTTGTAAAAATGAATTTAGAAAAAGGTACTTTTCAGGAAATAGACTATCAGTATGATGAAGCTTGGATAGGAGGTCCTGGTATTCCTTCGTACGCTAATAGTTCAGGTACTTTGGGATTTTTGAGTGATAATGAGACCATTTATTTTCAATCAGAAGCAACGGGTTATTCTCACTTGTATAGCTATAACTTGAAGACCAATAAGAAGGACCAACTTACAAAAGGAAATTGGGAAGTGAGAGAAGTAAGCCTCTCAAAAGATAAAAATAATTTTTATTTAACAACTAACACTACGCATCCAGGAAACAGGGACTTTTACAAGTTAGCTGCTGCTAGTGGTGAACTGCAACCTATTTTAACTAAAGACGGGGCTCACGAGGTGACTCTTTCTCCAGACGAAAGTACTTTGTTAGTGCGCTACTCTTATAAAAACAAGCCTTGGGAGTTCTACATCGGAGCTAATAAAAAAGACGCCATATTAACACCGATAACCCATTCTACTTCAAAAGAGTTCGAGGCTTATTCTTGGCGAACTCCTGAAGTTATTAGGTTTAAAGCCCAGGACGGAACAAGCGTAAATGCAAGGTTGTACAAACCAGCATCGGGTAAAGTGAATAAAGCGGCGGTCGTGTTCGTTCATGGTGCCGGATACTTGCAAAATGCGCACAATTACTGGAGTAGTTACCACAGGGAGTATATGTTTCATAATTTATTGACCGACTTGGGATATACCGTTTTGGACATCGATTATAGGGGAAGTGATGGTTATGGACGTGACTTTAGAACAGGGATTTACCGCTTTATGGGAGGCAAAGATTTAACGGATCAGATAGACGGTAAAAAATATTTGGTTCAGAACTTGGGTATTGACGCTAATAGAGTAGGGGTTTATGGTGGATCGTATGGCGGCTTTATTACATTGATGGCAATGCTTACCGCGCCAAATGAATTTGCCTCAGGAGCCGCTTTGCGTTCGGTAACTGATTGGGCACATTACAATCATGGGTACACGGGAAACATTCTTAATTTCCCTGAAACTGATCCCGAAGCCTATAAGAAAAGTTCTCCAATTTATTTTGCCGATAATTTGCAAGGCAATTTATTGATGCTGCACGGTATGGTCGACGATAATGTGGAATATAAAGATATTGTTCGTTTGTCGCAGCGTTTTATTGAACTGGGGAAGAAAAATTGGAATTTATCCTCATTTCCGGTTGAAGCGCACGGTTTTAAGGAAACGTATTCCTGGATTGACGAATACAGCCGTATTCTTAATTTATTCAACAATACACTTCTTGAAAAAAAGAGTAAGTAAAAACTATTTTTTTTTAGTGAACCTGTATGAAATAATTCTAAATTTGCAGTTATAAAACAAGAGCATAACACAACACAACACAACGCAACACAACACAACAATTATAATGAGTAATACAATTACAACCACCGACTTTAATTTCCCAAACCAAAAATCTGTTTATCGTGGTAAGGTAAGAGAGGTGTACAATATCGATGATGAATTATTGGTAATGGTTGCAACGGATAGACTTTCGGCTTTCGACGTAGTGCTGCCAAAAGGGATTCCTTACAAAGGACAAATTTTGAATCAAATTGCGACTAAATTTATGGAATTAACCGAGGATATAGTTCCAAACTGGTTAATGGCAACTCCGGATCCTAGTGTAGCTGTGGGGCATCTGTGTACTCCCTTTAAGGTCGAAATGGTTATTCGAGGGTATCTTTCAGGACACGCAGCCCGCGAGTATACGCTTGGAAAAAGAGGAATCTGCGGAGTTCCTATGCCGGAAGGATTAAAAGAGAACGATAAATTTCCAAAACCAATTATAACGCCAACCACAAAGGCGGATAGTGGGGAACACGATGCCGATATATCTAGAGAGGATATTCTTTCAAAAGGGATAGTATCTGAGGAAGATTATTTGGTTTTGGAAAAATACACTCAAGCTTTGTTCCAAAGAGGAACTGAAATCGCGGCAAGTCGCGGTTTGATATTGGTTGATACCAAATATGAATTTGGAAAAACCAAGGACGGAGTGATTGTTTTAATTGATGAAATTCATACTCCAGATTCTTCTCGCTATTTTTATTCAGAAGGCTATCAGGAAAGTCAAGACAAAGGAGAAGAGCAAAAACAATTGTCGAAAGAATTCGTACGCCGTTGGTTAATTCAAAATAATTTTCAAGGTTTGGAAGGGCAACAAATTCCGGACATGAGTGATGAATATATTGAAACTGTTTCGGAGCGATATATTGAATTATATGAAAAAATCCTTGGAGAAAAATTTGTAAAAGCCGATATCTCAAATATTAATGAGCGAATTGAGAGAAATGTTCTAATGTATTTAGAAGGTAGTTAATTGTAATTGAAATAATAATAAAGCCCGCAATTCTGTATGGAATTGCGGGCTTTTTATTGCTTTTTTTTAGAAATTATCTAAGTGATAAAGTGGAAAGCTTTTTCTTTATTAAAGAACGTAAGCTATTTTTTATTTAGGTATCATAGACTTTACATTCTGTAAATCAAAACTTTAATATATTTATAATTACTGTTAAATATAAGTTAATAAATAGTACTTTGCATTACACGTTACCTTTTTTAACATACATTTGTAATGAATTTAATCATCATATTTAATCAATCAAAAAAAATCAATTATTATGAAAAAGTCAATCGTTTGTTTGGGAATTGCTTTGCTTAGTTTTACAACTATATCAAAAGCATCAAATTTAATTTCTATTTCAAAAATAGAAACTGTTACACCAGATTACTCAAAATCAACACCGTTGAGTGTTGCCATTTATAAAGGAGATTTGAGCTTTATTAAACAAATCGTTGAGTACGGTGCTGATGTAAATCAGGTTAAAAATAGATTAACACCTTTAATGATTGCCGCCCGATACAATAATATTGAGGTAATTAAATATTTAATTTCTAAGGGTGCTAAGGTGGGATACAAAAACGATTTGGGTTTAAACGCTGCTAATTATGCTCAATTGTCGAATGCAAAGGAAGCTCATACTTACTTGTCGCTTAAAAAAGTAAAAAATTGTAGAAAAAAAGTTTAGCATTTTTTAGAAATATTTTATCAAAACAACTCCATATGCCTTGGCTTATGGAGTTGTCTTTGTTTGATAGGAAACCAAAATTAAAATGGGTTTTGAAGATTGGAAAGACGACAAATCCCGAATAGGATTCATAGATCGATTGAAACTGTTTCGGGGAGCTATATATTGAATCGGATGAAAAAAAGCTTTACATAAAAATTGAAAAAGCTGGTATTTCGGTCATTTATGCAAGTATGTAAGAAAATGTTTTAACTTATTTAGAAGGTATACAATTGTGCTAAAAAAAATCTTAAAAATTAAAGGTTTTTTTGGACATTATAGTAAATTAGTAATGTGAGGGGCTCGTTATTTAACTTCTGTAAACGAGCAATTTGAGATATGAGTTGAGTAATGTTAAACATAAGTTAATAAATAGTACTTTGCATTACACGTTACCTTTTTTAACATACATTTGTAATGAATTTAATCATCATATTTAATCAATCAAAAAAATCAATTATTATGAAAAAGTCAATCGTTTGCCTGGGAATTGCTTTACTTAGTTTTACAACTATATCAAAAGCATCAAATTTAATTTCTATTTCAAAAATAGAAACGGTTACACCAGATTACTCAAAAGCAACACCATTAAGTGTTGCGATTCATAAAGGAGATATGAACTTTATTAAACAACTCGTTGAGTACGGTGCTGATGTAAATCAGGTTAAAAATAGATTAACACCTTTAATGGTTGCCGCCCGATACAATAATATTGAGGTAATTAAATATTTGATTTCTAAGGGAGCTAAGGTGAATTACAAAAACGAGTTGGGTTTAACTGCCGCTAATTATGCCAA
>JBLIHD010000192.1:0-4389 GCA_047636335.1 Flavobacterium sp. | reverse complement strand
TTTTTTTTATGCTTTTATTTCTCTTCAGACTTGCTCAAATTCTTCAGCATATCCACAGTCATTTTTTCTAAATCGTACTTGTGTTTCCAACCCCAGTCTTCTCTGGCTTGATGGTCATCAATGCTAGCAGGCCAACTGTCCGCAATTTTCTGGCGGAAGTCCGGATCATAGGTGATCGTAAATTCTGGAATGTGTTTCTTGACTTCTGCCGCAATTTCGGTTGGCGTAAAACTCATCGCAGCCAGATTGTATGAAGAGCGAATTTTGACTTTCTCTTCCGGTGCCTGCATAATTTGAATGGTTGCCGCAATTGCATCATCCATATACATCATCGGCATTTTAGTTTCCGAGGATATGTAGCATTCGTATTTTTTGTCGGAAAGTGCCTTGTGAAAAATATCCACCGCATAATCTGTCGTTCCGCCACCTGGAGGTGAAGAATAGCTGATTAAGCCAGGATAACGTATGCTTCGCACATCAACGCCAAAAATATTGTGGTAGTATTCGCACCATCTTTCGCCGGATTGTTTACTGATTCCATAGACAGTGGAAGGTTCCATGATGGTGTATTGCGGGGTGTTCTCTTTAGGAGTAGTAGGTCCGAAAACAGCAATACTGGAAGGCCAGAATATCTTTTTTATTTTTTTGGCCTTGGCCAAGTTCAAAACGTGAAATAAGGAATTCATATTCAAATCCCAGGCAAAAGCTGGGTTTTTTTCGGCTGTTGCCGATAGTAATGCCGCCATCAGATAGATTTCGTCAATCTTATGCACTTCTACAAGATGTTCAATCTGATTGAAATCTAAGGCATTTATTACCTCAAAAGGTCCTGAGTTGACAACTTCGTTGTTCAGTTTACGGATGTCGGAAGCTATAACATTTTCAGTTCCGTATATTTTTCTCAATGAATGGGTTAACTCGGTTCCAATTTGACCACAAGCGCCAATAATCAATATTTTTGTACTCATTTTCAATAGTTTTAGAAATGCAAAGGTAACGTTTTCGTAAACATTTTAGAGGTGCTGAAGAAAGATTACCAATACGATATAAAAACGCCTAAATTCATAATTTTACCCCTATTTTTTTAGCATATTTGATGCTGAAAAAGTAGTGTTTAGTGTTGAATTGTAATTCGTATTTTCGAATCTGTAATTATAAATTTACTTTGTAACTTTGTGCTTCAATGCAATTACAATGAAATACAAATTACCCTGTTTTCTTTTTCTGATTATTTTGCTTTCCTCATGTAAAAATAATGATCAAAAACGCCTAGTCGAAAATGAAAAAGATGCCCGAAAAAAGGAAGTCATTTTCTCAAATATAAGCAAAGGATGGGTCTTTTACGATACGCCTATTAATACCACTTCAGAGGCTAGCATGGCTACTTGGAATGAGTTGCGCTTATTTTTGGCTGAATTGGCCATAAAACCTAAGAAAACCATTGGTGCTTTTCAACAAAAAGCAACAGCCATTTCTAAAAAAGCAATGGCTTTGAATGATAATACACCGTTTCAGTATAACAAACCTCAGATTAAAAGTAGGATTTCGACTTTGATTACTAAAGTGCGATTATTGGATTTATATATTCATTTGGATAACATTCCGGATAAAAAAGTGGTCCATATGATTGCAGAAATCAACAATGAATTGTCATCCTTGCAGCGGCAAATGGATAAAATCACAGAAAAAAGTAAAATACCTATTGAAGAGGGAGAGTCTGAATTAATTAAGATGATGGATGCCTCAAGAGCAATCCCGAACACCCCAAGTCCACTTATAGACCCAAATATCCCCCGCATTGAGTAAAACTGCCTTATATAAAACATACGACAATTCCCCAAAAGTTCAGCAGATTGTGGAACGGTTGGAGGAATTAAATCCAGTAAAAATCCAGCTCGACGGTTTGTTGGGATCTTCTGTTTCATTCATTACTCGGGCTTTATTTAAGAAAGCGGAGCGTCCTTTTTTAGTTGTTTTAAACGACAAGGAGGAGGCAGCTTATTATTTGAACGATTTAGAACAAATGATTGGTGAAAAAGACGTACTGTTTTACCCGGGTTCCTATCGTCGTCCGTACCAAATTGAAGATACAGATAATGCCAATGTATTGCTTCGCGCTGAAGTGCTCAACAGAATAAATTCGCGCAAAAAACCGGCGGTAATCGTTAGCTATCCGGAAGCGCTATTTGAAAAAGTAGTTACGCGTAAGGATTTGGAAAAAAATACTTTAAAAGTTTCTGTTGGAGACAAAATTTCTATTGATTTCATCAATGAGGTGTTGTTCGAATATGAATTTAAAAGGGTCGATTTTATTACCGAACCTGGCGAGTTTTCGGTTCGCGGAGGTATTGTTGATGTTTTCTCTTTTTCAAATGACAACCCTTACCGTATCGAGTTTTTTGGAAATGAAGTGGACAGCATTCGAAGTTTTGACGTAGGGACACAATTGTCTATAGAGATCCAAAAAAAAATCACGATAATTCCAAACGTGGAAAACAAGGTTTTTCTGGAGAGCAGGGAGAGTTTCCTTGATTACATCTCGGAGAAAACAGTGATTTTCATCCAAAACACGGAGGGTCTTTTATCGCAATTGGACAAGCAATTTGCCAGAGCAGAAGAGGCTTTCGAAAAATTGTCCAAAGACATAAAACACGCTAGTCCGGAGCAGTTGTTTCTAAATCAACCCGCTTTCATTAAAAGGGCCTTAGCCTTTTCGATCGTGGAATTGAGTTCTAAACCTATATTTAAAATAGCCAAGAAATTCGAATTCCACATTCAGCCGCAACCGTCATTCAACAAACAATTTGACCTGTTGCTGAATAACCTCAACGAGAATCATTTTAACGGTTACAAAAACTATTTGTTTTGCTCGAGTGAAAATCAGGCCAAACGTTTTGACGATATTTTTGAAACCCTGGATGAAGCAAATGCGGAGAACATTCGAAAACAATACAACACCATTGTTTTGCCTTTGTACCAAGGTTTTGTCGATGAGGAAAATCAAATTACTTGTTATACGGATCACCAGATTTTTGAGCGCTATCATAAATTCAACATCAAGAGCAGTTATTCAAAAAAGCAAAATATTACTTTAAAAGAACTTACCACTTTGTCGGTTGGGGATTATGTAACGCATATCGACCACGGGATAGGGCGCTTCGGGGGGCTGCAAAAAATACAAGTAGAGAATAGAACACAAGAAGCAATAAAATTGGTATACGCGGACAATGACATTGTGTACGTAAGTATTCATTCGCTGCACAAGATTTCGAAATACGCTGGCAAAGACGGAACGCCCCCAAAAATTTATAAATTGGGGTCGAATGCCTGGAAAGTATTAAAACAAAAAACCAAGGCAAGGGTCAAGCATGTTGCGTTCAACTTGATACAGCTATACGCCAAAAGAAGATTGGACAAAGGATTCAGGTTTGCACCCGACAGTTACTTGCAAAACGAATTGGAAAGCTCATTTATATATGAAGATACGCCGGACCAAACGAAATCAACTCAGGAGGTAAAGGCCGATATGGAAAGCGACCGACCAATGGATCGCTTGGTTTGTGGTGATGTTGGCTTTGGTAAAACTGAGGTAGCAATTCGCGCGGCCTTTAAAGCCGTTGACAACAGCAAACAGGTCGCCATTTTGGTGCCAACAACCATATTGGCGTACCAACATTACCGCACTTTCACGGAACGGTTGAAGGATATGCCTGTTTCCATTGGTTATTTAAACCGTTTCAGGACTGCCAAACAAAAAGCGGAAACCCTAAAGTTATTAGCCGAAGGAAAACTGGATATTGTTATCGGAACGCACCAATTAGTCAATAAAAGTGTAGTCTTCAAAGATTTGGGATTGTTGATTGTGGACGAGGAACAGAAGTTTGGGGTTAATGTAAAAGATAAATTAAAAACAATAGCGGCCAATGTTGACACCTTGACTTTGACTGCAACGCCAATTCCGAGAACCTTGCAGTTTTCGTTGATGGCAGCAAGAGATTTATCCGTAATTACGACGCCGCCACCCAATCGATATCCTATAGATACGAATGTGGTTGGTTTTAGTGAAGAGTTGATCCGAGATGCGATTTCCTATGAAATTCAGCGTAACGGACAGGTTTTCTTTATCAATAACCGTATTGAGAATATTAAGGAAGTCGCCGGAATGATTCAGAGATTGGTACCCAATGCAAGAGTGGGAATCGGTCACGGGCAGATGGAAGGGAAAAAACTCGAGGAGTTGATGCTAGCCTTTATGAACGGAGAGTTTGATGTTTTGGTGGCAACTACCATTATCGAAAGCGGTTTGGATGTACCTAACGCCAATACGATTTTCATCAATAACGCCAATAATTTCGGTTTGTCTGATTTGCATCAAATGCGGGGACGTGT
>JBLIHD010000191.1:0-4396 GCA_047636335.1 Flavobacterium sp. | reverse complement strand
TCTTCTTGCTCCCATATCGCTTTGACATCATTGCTTTTCCAGCAGCCATAGGCGTTAAACAGGTCTTCGGACAACGCGAAACCGCTGTTTTCAGTAAGGCTAAAGGTTTTTTTGGTGGTCTTGGCACTCTTGCGGTAATAGTCAATCACCTTGTTATTGAGGATAGAAAACAGCCAGGTTTTGGGCTGGCTATTCCCTTGAAAAGTATCTATTTTATGAAAAGCCGACAAAAAAGTTTCCTGGACTAAATCTTCGGCAGTCTCTTTTGAAGAGGTTTTGTAGAATGCCCAACAATAAAGCTCATCGCTAAATTGATTAACCCAACGTTCCAATATTATTTTTGGGTTTTCGTTTACAACATCCATATATCTTTAGGCTTCATTAATTTTAATTACGCCAAATGTACTATTTTTTTGTTGCGCAGAAAGTTAGTGTTTTCATAAATTAAATAAGCAACAACCAGCAGATATTCGATTGCAATTAACCAAAAGTTTTCCTGAAATTCCGGATTAGAGTAGGCGATGTAGCTTAAAACCACGGTAAGGCTCCAGACCAGCGGATAGTTTTGTTTTGTGAAAACACAAATCAAAACCAGATTGATTACGTACCAGGGATGCACTGTCGTGGACGTAAAAAGGTATACGGTTAAAACCAGCAGGAAATTTTGGAATAGTTCGGGAGTCGTTTTGTTCTTTCCTTTGAATGCTTTGTAAACTATAAAAACGATAATTAGCACGGGTATAATTTTACCGGTGGTCTGAATGATATTGTAGCCCGTAATCCAAAAACCAAGCTGTCGAATAAGATAATATATACTTGCGTTAAACTCAAAATTGGTAAACCACAAAGCTATCGTCTCGCTGTAATTTTGAATTAGTTCAGCAGAAAGAAAAGGCAGGAAAAGAATGATATTCGTCCCAATAACAATACTATAGAAAGCGGTCCCCTTTTTCCATCCTAACTTTTGCAAAAACAAGGGCAATAACAACAAAGGAAGCAACTTTACAGAAATGGATAATGCCAAAATCACGGCCGCGGTTTTCCATCTTTTTTCGTGCAGTAAATACATGCTCCAGACAAAAAAGAACAACATCACGCCTTCAAAATGGAGGTTTCCGCTGAGCTCAATAATCACCAACGGATTCAATAGATACCAGAAAATACGGTATTTTGCGATTCCTAATTTCTCCAATAATTTGCTCCCGAAATACAAGGTTCCTAGATCGGCAGTGATTGCAATTACCCGCATTCCAATCGCTGCACCAATCACGGAATTAGCACTAAAAAAGGCTGCAATTGCAAAAAACAACTGGTTTACGGGAGGGTAATTGGAGAAGTGGCCCGCACTCAGGCTTCCCATTCCGGCATAGAGTTCCTTGGCGTTAGCCAAAGAAAAATAGTTTTTAGCGATCAAATCTTTAGGTAAATGCAGGTAGGGGTTTATTCCTTCCAACAATAGGCGACCATCCCAAATAAACCGAAAATAGTCTTGAGAAAGATTGGGCAAAGCCACACTAAAAACTAAGCGGAATAGTACTGTGGCTATAATTAGAAAATTAAAATTATTCTTTTGAAGTTGCATCATTTGAAAAAACAATACAAACAACAAACTGTATGAAATGATGAGGGCTGCAAAGTCGGTCCGTTCCAGCAGATAACCGATATATCCATACAAACCGATACTCGCCACAAGATAGCTATATGACTTCAGGTTATTTCTAACGGTTAGATTCATCGTGGATCTGTGATGGACTTTACAAAAACAAATCCAAATCCGAAGAAAAGCATACCGTGTAAAGCTACTAAACTAAAGTCGTTTAACAGGAAAGCGCTATAGATCCCAAAAGTGAAATAGAGCATTAATGCGCCTTCGATAAATACATTTTTAGATATTTTTTTAGAGAGGTAATTATTCTGTTTCCATTTGTCTTTTAGACCTTCAATATTCAGTTTCGGAGTTCGAATAAATTCACTTTTTTTACCCCATAAGCCTTCTAGGACCGCAACGGAATTATGGAATGAGAATCCCATCGCAATGGTGTAGAAAGTGACAAACAAACCGACGTATCGGATGAAGTTTTTGCTCCCGCCTCCATGAATGCTTTTGTATGATACCCAATAGCTGACGAAAAATAGTACGGAGGTGATGATAAAAAAGATCAGGATGTTGAAAAACGTTTTAAATTGAACATATTCATGTCTAATAAAAAGTACTGGAATACTCAAAATAGCCATAGTGAACAGTGCTAGGAACATCGAACTATTCAATAAATGCAAAATGCCATGGGCCTTGGTTTTGAATCCTATAATATCCGATTGTAAAACGCGAGTCGCCATTTTACTGAAATTTTCGGCTCCTCCTTTGTTCCAACGGAACTGTTGGGAACGTGCCGCGCTGATAATGGCCGGAAGCTCAGCAGGAGTTTCAATATGTTCTAGGTATTTAAATTTCCATTTTTTTAATTGTGCCCGGTAGCTCAAGTCCAAATCTTCGGTAAGTGTGTCACTTTCCCAGTTGCCGGCATCCAGAATGCAGGCTTTTCTCCAAACTCCTGCCGTTCCGTTAAAATTGATGAAATGGGCTTTGGAATTTCGCCCTACTTGTTCCAATGTAAAATGGGCATCGAGTGCAAAAGCCTGTATTTTTGTAAGCACCGAATAATTTCTGTTCAAATGACCCCAACGGGTTTGCACTACGCCAATCTTTGAATCTTTGAAGTAGGGGATGGTTTGGAGCAGCCAATTTTTTTGAGGCACAAAATCAGCGTCAAAAATCACTATGAATTCCCCTTTTGCACTGACCAGCCCTTCTTTTAAGGCTCCGGCTTTAAAACCCACTCTGTTGCTTCGGGTGATGTGTTTGATGTCCAATCCAGAACCTGCTAATTCTAAAATTAAACGCACAGTAACAACAACACTATCATCAGTGCTATCGTCTAAAACTTGAATTTCTAATTTTTCTCTGGGATACTCTAATGCTGCTATAGTGTTCAGCAAACGTTCCACTACGTATTTCTCGTTATAAATGGGTAGTTGGATCGTGACCACCGGAAAAGCGTCGCCATTAGAAAAGTCATATTGGGCGGACTGATCTATTTTTTTTTTGTTCTTCAGATAATTGATCAGTAAATTAAATTGCGCCAAACCATAGAAAAAAATCAGTAGGATGGAGAAGGCATATATAAATAAAATGATATAGGAAACTTGTAACATAGCTTTATTTGAAGGTGTATTTAAAAATCCAACCAATTATTTTTATTCCTGCCATTACAGATCCTTTGACGGTTCCGGACACTTTAGATACCCCGATTCTGTTTTTGTAGCGAACGGGTATTTCGACGTAGCTCATATTTTTTTTGAGAACTTTAAGTTGCATTTCCACGGTCCAACCGTATGTTTTATCCTGCATGTCCAAAGCTAGCAGTTTTTCATATTTAATCGCTCGAAAAGGGCCTAAATCAGTAAATTTTGCCTTAAAAAATAACCCCATCAAAAAAGTGGCTAGCCAGTTTCCGAAAATCTGTTGTGGTGTCATTGAATATTTTTCCCGCAGGTGACGAACTCTCGCACCAACAACAAAGTCGATATTGTCATTTAGTATGGGAGCTATTATTTTCGTTAATTCCTCTGGATAGTCTGAATAGTCACCGTCGAGAAAAACAACAATATCTGGTTTTATTTCTTGTTTCGAAATGTATTCCAATCCTTTCAAGCAGGCATAACCATAGCCTTTTCTGTTTTCTGCAAGCACGGTTGCGCCAGCTCCTTCTGCTACTTTTATTGTATTATCTGTTGAATTGTTGCTGATGACAATGACTTCACTGACAATTTTTGGAATTTCATTAATAACATTCGCGATTGCTTGTTCTTCGTTATAAGCGGGAATAATTACTTTTATTTTACTCATAAGAAGTTTATATTATTGTCTTTTTTGAATTCAGTTAACGAATTCCATTCCTTTATTTTTTTACCCATAACATATTTTTCGGCTCGAATAATTTGATTGTTTCTATAAAACAGGGAAAAACCATTTATTTGATCGTTTTTAAACTCACATTTTTTATTGATTTCATCATTAGGATTATAAAAAATCCACCATTTGCATTTTTTGTTATTTTTAAAATGACCTTCTTTTTTTTTATTTCCGTTTTCAAAATAGTAAAACCAGTAATCCACTTTTTGATTTTTGTTGAGCCAGCCCTCCGCTTTTAGCTTTCCGTTTTCAAAATATTCTTTATAATACGTTGTTTGACCAGATACTTGGAAAAAAGCAAATAAAAGCAATATGTAAATTACTTTTTTCACTCTATTTCTGGTTGACAAAATCCATCAAATTCACATCGTTTCCTAATAGGATTTCATTTGAATTAATTCTTCCTTTTTCGGAACCATTCTC
>JBLIHD010000190.1:0-4418 GCA_047636335.1 Flavobacterium sp. | reverse complement strand
CATTCTCCTTAAACAAAACGTTAAGGTGTGACGATTAAAGGAATTACAAAATTTATTTTTATAAAAGCACATACGCCTTATAATTAATAGCAAAATAAGAAAACCATGGTACAGAAAAAAGAAGAAATGACAAAAGTTTCAGAGAATAATAAGACAGCATTAGTAATTATAGACATTCAGAATGATTACTTCCCTGGTGGAACAATGGAATTAGCATCGGCAGATGATACCGCAGCGAAAGCAGCGAGCGTACTGTCCTATTTCAGAAAAGAAGAAATGCCTGTAATCCACGTGCAGCACATCGCACTTCAAGAAGGAGCAACTTTCTTTTTACCCAATACTGAAGGTGCTGAAATCCATAAAAGTATGACGCCTCTTAAAACAGAAAAAGTAATTACAAAGAACTTTCCAAATAGTTTTAGAGATACAGAATTATTAGATTACTTAAAAGAAAATAATATTTCTAAGTTAATACTTTGTGGTATGATGACTGACGTTTGTGTAGATTCTACAACAAGGGCAGCTATGGATTATGGTTTTGAAAACACCATCATTACCGATGCTGTTACGACAAAAAATAGAGAATTTAACGGGAAAGTACTACTCGCAGAACAAGTAACCGAATCTTATTTGTCAGGTCTTAATGCCTTGGGTGGTCTATATGCTAAATTAGAATCAAGCGAAAAATATATTAATTAAAAAGTATAATGTACGAACATCCTTCTTTTCAAAAAAACATTCTCAAATATGTTGATCTTTCAGAGAATGAATTGGCTGAGTTCAGCTCTTGCTATACTCTTGAGAAAGTAGAAAAAAACAAGGTCATATTAAAACAAGGTGACATCTGTGAATTTGAAGGATACGTACTTGAAGGTTGTTTTAAGGTTTTCTATCAAGACGAAAACGGCCGTGAACACATACTCTATTTTGCTATTGAAGACTGGTGGGTTGTAGATATTGACAGTTTTGTTTCAGGTAAAGCGTCTAAGCTATATATTCAAGCACTAGAAGATTCTGTTATTCTCACAATCGACAGAGCTAATAAGAAGAGAATGTATTGTGATATTCCAAAAGTTGAAAAATTATTCAGAATAATGAATCAAAAAGCATTGGCAGCCGCGCAATTGCGCATGATTAGTTTGTTACACGAAAATGCAGACAAAAGATATTTAGATTTTAACGAGCGCTATCCTTCCCTTTCGCAAAGAATCCCTCAAAACCAGATCGCCGCATATTTAGGGATATCTCATGAGTTTTTAAGTAAAGTGATAAAAAAAATAGTACTCAATGAAAGATAAATAATCAGTACTCGGTAGTATGGATCTACAATTTGCCCATACAGCGAAAAACTAAGAATAGTTTCTACTTTGCAGGAATTACAAAACAGATTAAAAAAAAGCCGCATTAATGAAAATGCGGCTTTTTTATGATGTAAGTAGAAAATGAAACCTTTTATTTTGTTTTCACTGGCGGCAAATCAAATGCTGCTGCATCATGTTCAAAATTGTTGCGGTGTGACCCGTCACAAAAAGGCTTGTTTGATGACAATCCGCAACGGCAAAGACCCAATGTCGTTCTTCCTTCTAATCCATAAACAGTACCTTCACTGTCCATAATTTCGAAATCTCCTTCTATTTTTATAGAACCGTTGCGATTAATTATTAGTTTTGTTTTGCTCATAATGTTATTTATTTGTTTGAGTCCAAAGATTGCAAAATAAACTCTGACAGTACACATTGATGTACTTTTTTATAATGCGCAAACGCTATTTACATTAATTCCATTTTATCGAAACCCCGATAAACTTAGGATTGGGCCTAAAAAATTAGCTAGAAGGGTTTAAAAAAGAAATAAAACAGTTGCTTCAGCAATAAAATAGCCACTAACAGAGACAGGAGAAATAGGCAAACGCATCAACCTTTTCTCAAAATATCACAAACTTAAAAATAGTATCAAAAAAAAATGCATGATGACTCCCTGAAAAAGATAATTTTTTAGCGACTGATTTACCGTCTCCATTTTAGTTCTTAAACGAAAAATAATTGGTAATTTAGTGCTTGGTAACAGGGGTGCTTTAACGGATGCTACTTCTTAAAAAAAGACTTCGACCAGAGTTATACAAACAAAATTAGCACTACAAAAAGATGGATAAATTAAAGTTAGGATGGATAGGACTTGGTAATATGGGAAATCCAATGGTTAAAAACTTATTGAATGCCGGTTTTGAGGTGGCAGTACACAACCGCACCAAAGACAAGGAATCCCCATCAATCCAAGCAGGTGCGACCTCCGCCAACAGTGTACAAGAACTGATGGAAAATTGCGATGTAGTTTTGACCATGTTGTCCGATGATGCCGCGGTGAAGGAAGTTTTTGACGGTCCATCTGGATTATTAAACAAAGAATATCCCGAGAAAATTATCATAAACATGAGTACGGTCTCCCCAGCAACCTCACGCTATTTGTCAACCAATTGCAGCAAGAGGGAAGTGACATTTATAGATGCTCCCGTTTCCGGCAGCGTGAAACCGGCACAAGATGGGACTCTGGTGATTTTAGTAGGATCTACTGCCGAAAGTTACCAGAAAGTGAAACCTATTTTTGATGTATTGGGGAAAATATCGATCCATGTGGGTACAGCGGGCGTAGCCAGTTCAGCTAAGTTGGCAATCAATTATTTGTTGGGATTGAATCTTCAGGGATTGGCGGAGACCATTATTTTTGCCGAAAACAATGGTGTCAGTAAAGAAGACATGCTCAATATCATCAATGAAGGAGCCTGTGGCAACGGAATCACCAAGATAAAATCAACTTCTATTTTAGAGGATTCCTATCCTGCCGCTTTTGCTCTCAAACATCTCGTTAAAGATCTGGGATTGGCAAAAGAGGCGGGATTAAATACGCCCTTGATTCAACCGTTATCTGACAGCTATGCAACTGCGCAATTTGAGGGCTTGGGTGATGAAGATGTCATGGCCATAATAAAAAGTCTAAGAAAATAAAAAAGCCAATTCCGGTAGGTTTTTTTTTGGTAAATTGTGCCAGAAGCGGTAAAAAAAACAAATCACTAACACAAATAATACTATGGGGATTTTCTCGGCACTTCTTGGTAACGCGGGTACCGTAAGCAAAGAGCAATTAGAAAAACAGTATGGTCCTCTTTTAATTGAAGGGGAAGAAATCGAATTAGGCTTTAAGCTGATTCGAGACACTTTTATGTTCACCTCCAAAAGGCTCATCCTGGTTGACAAACAGGGCTTGACAAGTAGCAAAACCGAATACAAATCCATTTCCTATAAAAACATTTCAAGGTTCAGTATTGAGACCGCCGGAACCTTTGACTTAGATGCAGAATTAAAAATATGGGTTTCCAGCGAACTGAATCCCAGCATCATAAAGCAATTCAATAAATCAGTCAATGTTTACGAAGTGCAAAAATTGCTGGCCCATCATGTGCTAGGGTAAAATAAGCAGATTCAGATCAGAAATAGAAACCGTTTCAAGAATACATCAAATCAAACTGCTACTTCATCAGTAGCAGTTTTTTTTATGCAAAAGGACATCCTGACACAAAAGTCCGACTTACAGAAGCCCCTCTTCGTCTCATTAGAAAAACAAAGACATAAAAAGAACTCCTGCTAATTTATATTTTCAATTAAAAGCCAGGCTTCATTTTCGGCCAAATCTTCTTTTAGGTATATTTAATTTTGTAAATTTGCTGTTCAATTAAAAACAATGAGTAAATCACTTTTTTTTAACATAAGCCGTTGTTCATCAGGATCTTTATTTTTATTGTCCTATCTGCATGACGACTCTTTTCTTAAAGTTTCCAAAGACTTTATATAATAGTCCCTGCCAAACCCAAGGCAGGGAAACTTTCAGATAACCCTTATATATAATTTAAAACCATCAATGGTTTATTGATACAGATTTATCATTAGATACCAATCCCGTACAGGACAATTGGTATTTAATGTTTGGGCCGCTAAAAAAGCTGCATCAAAAGCATTGGTACTAAGAAATAGAAAAATGTCACAAAATATTATTTTAACAACAGGTATTTACGATCTAATCAAAGACCATATTAGAAGTAAAAAAGTAACACCTACAGAAGAGGAAGCTCTAAAATTACAACTTAAGAATGCAAAACAGGTAACCCGCAAGAATTTACCAGACGACATTGTCGATATAGACAAACGTGTAACAGTTAAAAACTTAGATAGCGATCTTGAAGAAACTTATGTTTTTCTTGCTCCAGATAAAGCCAAGAGAAGAAACCAGACGGAATCCATATTAACGAAGATGGGGCTTGCGTTAGTGGGCTGGAAAGTAGGAGATGTGATTAACTGGAACTTTGAGGAAGGTGAAAAACAACTGGAAATCATCGCAGTTGAAAAACGCGATTAAAACACAAAAAA
>JBLIHD010000189.1:0-4419 GCA_047636335.1 Flavobacterium sp. | reverse complement strand
GATTGACAGCCTTTGATAAGGTTGTTTTCCGTTTTGAATTCTTCTTGTATTAAAGGCAGATTCTTCCCTAATTCGATGATGTATTCATAACGTTCCATCCAGTCATCAAACATGGAGAATTCGTCTACGATCTCTTCTTGTATGTCTTTAATTTTCATTATTTTGTTTTGCTAATGAAGTTATTTTTTTTACGAATTTCTTTATCTCTTTTGGTGGAAAACCGTGATCGAAACCTGTTGTTTCGTAGGCTTTGTCTTTATATGTGATTTTTAAATTGGCAATGGCTGCACCGTCATAAAAACGTTTTTCCGTGGGCGCTTTCAATTTTGCCAAGCTATCTAGTTCTATTGTTTTGAAACAATTCACTAATTCTTTCCAATCGGCGTCTGAAATTTTTGTCGGGACGGTTTTCTCTTTTCCATTTCGGTCTGAAGAAACCGTGACCGTTTGTTTTTCCACGGTAATTTTTTGGTAATACCCTCTAGTGTTTGCCACGTACTCAATCACCGCTGTGTCGATGTCCTGTTTCTGGTGATCGGAACAACCTTTTCCTAGAAAAAGGGTCAGGAACAATAAAGATAGTATTTTCATATTGTAAGCGTTAGGATAACATTGCTTTTGCCCTCTTAATAGCTTCTACCATAACGTCAATTTCCTCTTTGGTGTTATAGAAGGAGAACGAGGCTCTTATGGTTCCCGGAATCTTGAAGAAACTCATGATTGGTTGTGCACAATGGTGGCCAGTTCTTACCGCTATTCCTAATTTGTCAATAATGGTGCCAATATCGTAAGGATGAATCCCTTCAATATTAAACGAAATTACGGAAGTTTTTATTGCGGCTGTACCATAAATTTTTAAGCCTTCAATTTCAAGTAATCGTTTTGTTCCGTATTCCAACAATTGTAATTCTTGTTGTTGAATGTTGTCGAAACCCACAGAGTTCATGTAGTCGACCGCTGTTCCAAGAACTATACCTCCTGCAACATTGGGTGTTCCGGCTTCAAACTTATGGGGTAATTCTGCATAAGTCGTTTTCTCGAAAGACACATCTTTGATCATTTCACCTCCGCCTTGATAGGGTGGTAATTTATTCAGCCAAGCTTCTTTCCCGTATAAAATTCCAATCCCCGTTGGGCCACATATTTTGTGTCCTGAAAAAACGTAAAAATCGCAATCCAAAGCCTGAACGTCCGGTTTGACGTGCGGAACGGCTTGCGCCCCGTCTATTAAAACCGCAGCGCCAAAGCCATGGGCTTTGTCGATCATATATTTAATTGGATTTACCGTTCCAAGGGCATTCGAAATATGGTTTACTGTTACGATTTTGGTTTTGTCCGAAAGTAATTTGTCATACTCGGCCATAATCAATTCGCCATAATCATTCATGGGAATCACTTTTAGCGTCGCTCCCGTTTTCTCGCACAACATTTGCCAAGGCACGATATTGCTGTGGTGCTCCATTGCGGACACTAAGACTTCATCGCCAGGTTTTAAAATCGAAGCAAATCCGTTGGCGACCAAATTAATCCCGAAAGTCGTTCCTGAAGTAAAAAGTACTTCATGGGCAAACTCAGCATTGATATGACTCTGAATTTTACCGCGTGAAGATTCGTAGGCATCGGTGGCCAATTGGCTCAAGGTATGCACGCCACGATGAATATTTGCATTGATTTCTTCGTAATATTTAGAAATCGCGTCAATCACCACTTGTGGCTTTTGGGAAGTGGCTCCGTTGTCGAAATAAACTAATGGTTTTCCGTTTACTTTCTGGGAAAGAATAGGGAAATCGGCTCTGATTTTATTTATATCTAACATCTTTTTATTTAGAATTTTTGTCCTTACAAAAGTAAGGAAAACTAAATTGTTACAGCCATAAATTTGCCGATTTAAGGTTGTTAATTATAGGTTTTTTATAAAATAAAGTTAGTGAATTAGTAAGTTAAAAATAATTATATTGCATGTGTTTTACAATTAACTACTATGAAAAAATTCTTTACAATTCTGGGAGTGATTGCGTTTAGCGTAATCGCCTATTTAGGAGTCACTAATTACCCAAAACTTGATTTGATTTCCGGATTTTCGGCCAAAAGTGTCGCTTCGGGTCATTTTATTGATAACCGCTCGCAGGAATTGATAGAAAAAGGGGACAACGATATCGATATGATTGATATGGCCACAAATACCATTGTCGAAGACGGAAATTTCGCTACCGCTTCAGTATATGGATTTAACAAACGAAAAGCGATTTATAGAAAGGGTCTGGGCGTTACACTGATTGACAGCGATTTTGACGAGACAAAACCGTATGAGGTTCCGAACAGGACCACAGTGAGCAACAATCTGGCTTTTCCTTATGGGAATAATGAACCCAAAGACACGGTTTTCAGCAACGTTGATTATGCCAAATTAAATTCGGTTGTCGCAAATGCTTTTGATCTCGAAGGTAAAAAGGATAAGAGAACACGCTCCTTGTTAGTGATTTACAAAGACAAAATCATAGCCGAAAAATACGATACGGGTTTCAATAAAGACAGTAAAATTCTGGGCTGGTCGATGACCAAAAGCATAACCAGCGCAATGTTTGGCGTTTTGCAAAAACAAGGCAAATACGATATTTACAAATCCGCCCCCGTGGCGGAATGGAAGAACGACAGCCGAAAGATAATCACGACAAACGATTTGCTTCATATGAACTCCGGTCTGGAATGGGAAGAGAATTACAGCACGATTTGCGATGCCACTAAAATGCTTTTTATGTCTGAAGATATGTCAAGGGCGCAATTGGAAAAACCGGCCGCATTTAAACCCGATACGCATTGGAATTATTCGTCAGGAACGACTAATTTGCTTTCCGGGATTTTACGCCAACAATTCAAAACGCATCAAGAATATTTAGATTTTTGGTATGCGGCCCTGATTGACAAGATCGGGATGAATTCGATGGTTATAGAAACGGATATGGCAGGTAATTATGTGGGCTCTTCCTATGGGTGGGCAACTACAAGGGATTGGTCAAAATTTGGGTTGTTATATTTGCACAATGGTAACTGGAACGGAGACCAGATTCTGGACGAAAGCTGGGTGAAATACTCGGCAAAACCCACCAATACATCCGAGGGAGAATATGGAGCGCAATTTTGGCTAAATGCTGGGGGAAGGTTTCCTGAGGTTCCTAGAGATATGTATTTCTGCAGCGGTTTTCAAGGACAGATGGTGGCCATTTTCCCATCACTTGATTTGGTAATTGTCCGTATGGGGCTGAAGGAAGGTCCTGAATTTGACTTTAACGGAATGTTGAGTGGGATAATCGCGACAATAAAAAAATAAATTTAATCGCAAAGCACATAATGTAAAATTGCAGAGGGCGCAAAGTTTAACATTTAAACTCTGCGCCCTCTGCGTATTACTTATAGTCCCGATATCTATGGGGATTGCGATTGAAATCTACAAATCAAAACCCATTTTCACCCCTAATTTATTGGCGATAATTTTGGTGATTCTTTGTTTCAATTCAGGTATTTTTATGTTATCGATAACCACGTTCGAGAACGCGTACATCAATAACGCTTTTGCTTCCTTTTTAGGAATTCCGCGTGCCTGCATATAGAACAGGGCAGTTTCGTCTAATTGTCCAACAGTGCAACCATGAGAACATTTTACGTCATCAGCAAAAATTTCCAATTGCGGTTTGGCGTTTATCGTAGACTTGTCACCCAATAAAATGTTATTACTTTTTTGGAACGCATTCGTTTTTTGAGCTTCTTTCTCTACATAGACTTTTCCGTTGAAAACTCCTGTTGAGCGATCAGAATAGATTCCTTTATAATCTTGGAAACTTTCGCAGTTAGGAGTGGAATGCTTCACCAGGGTGAAGTGATCTACGTGTTGCTTCTCGCCAATAATCGTTATTCCGTTCAAGGTGCTTGTCAATCTTTCGCCAAAATGGTAAAAATTCAAATTGTTTCTGGTTATGTTTCCTCCAAAAGAGAAGGTGTGAACTGAAACGTGACTTTCCTGTTTCTGGGAAACGTAGGTGTTATCTATAAGATTAGCATCTAGGTTGTCATTTTGTATTTTGTAATAATCAACGATCGCACGTTTTTGAGCGAAAATCTCCGTAACGGAATTTGTTAACACTGGATTTTCGGTCAAGCTTTGGTGACGTTCGATAATTTGGACATGTGAATTTTCACCAACAATTACCAAGTTACGAGGTTGTACCATAAGCGCCGCTTCATTTCCCGTAGAGAAATACATGATTTCAATAGGTTTGTCAGCCACTTTGCTTTTGGGGATGTTTATGTAGGCACCTTCATAGGCAAAAGCCGTATTCAGTGAAGTCAGACTGTCCTCTTTGTTGGCAATTTGATTAAAGTAAGTGTCAATAACCATTTTGTACTTTGGTTTGGTCAATGCCG
>JBLIHD010000188.1:0-4424 GCA_047636335.1 Flavobacterium sp. | reverse complement strand
TCGTTTTCACGAGGTAATATTTGACAATAAAGTAAAAAATGCCGACATCACTGATGATATTGGCATATTGCTTTTAATGCATGGCATCGGCTGGATTGATTTTGTTTTTGGCTTTTTTTATTAAAAATATAATTGGAATACAGCACAGAAACATAATTCCTAGATACATGAAAATGTCCATATAAGATAAGACAGTACTTTGTTTTAAGACGGAATAGTTAATTGCCTGATAGGCTTTATTCAATGCCTCGTTAGTCGTAAACCCTTTAGCCATGAATCCTTTTTGTAACAGCGACAACCGTTGTTGGACTTCAAATTTACTTCCGTCTAAATGTGCCACTAAATTCACCCTGTGTTCTTGACTGAAACGGGTAATAAATGTAGTGATAATGGCGATACCAAAAGAACCTCCGAGTTGTCTCATCATGCCCGTAAAGGCTGCTCCCTCGCCAATATTTTTACCAGTTAAGGTAGAAAGAGATAGGGTTGTGATGGGAACAAAAAGTAATCCGAGTCCAATTCCCCTTAATATCAATGGCCAGTATAAATGCTCTGAACCTGTGTCAGGAGTCATGTTATTGTGCATCATTAAAGTAAAGAAAAAGAAAATTAAAAACCCTACACCTATCATGTATCCTTGCGGAACGCCTTTCTGAATTAATTTGCCGATAATAGGCATCATAAAAGCGGTAGTTATAGAGCCGGGAATTAGTAACAATCCCGCATCCGTGGCGGTCCATCCTAAAACAGACTGTGTGTAAATTGGAATAATTAAAGTGGAACCGTACAATCCAAATCCAAGTATAAAAGCCATTAAGGTACCAATCCTTAAGTTACCGTCTTTCAGCACGCTCAAATTAACGATTGGATGTTTATAAGTTAACTGTCTCCAAATAAATAATATCAGTCCAAATAACGAAACGCTGCTTAGCAGTACAATCAATTTGTTATTGAACCAGTCGTCTTGTTGCCCATGTTCTAGTACAAATTGCAAGGAACCAATAAAGGCTGCCAAAAGGATGATTCCTATCCAATCGACTTGATTTGCCTTCAGCTTTTCACCATATTTTGGACTTCGTACAAAACTTAATGTTAAAAGGGTAGCGATAATACCTAGTGGTATGTTGATATAAAAAATATAAGGCCATGAAAAACGATCCACTAAATATCCGCCTAATGGCGGTCCCAAGGTTGGGCCCACAATAACTCCCATACCATAAATGGCTTGTGCCATTCCTCGTTTGGCAATAGGATAGCTTTCCGTAATGATCGTTTGTGCGGTAACCAATAAGGCACCACCACCAAGTCCCTGAATAAACCGGAAAGCGACAAGCTCCCATATATTAGTGGCATTACCACATAAAAAAGAAGCAACCGTAAATATGACGATGGAAACGGCAAAATAGTTGCGTCTCCCAAATTGTTGTGAAAGCCAGCTCGTCATTGGGATTACAATGACATTGGCAATGGCGTAAGCTGTGATCACCCAAGCTACATCGGTTAACGTAGCTCCTAGGCTTCCTCTCATATTGGTTAGCGCGACATTGACGATAGTCGTATCGACAATTTCCAGCAAAGCACAAAGTACCGCTGTCACTGTAATGATAACCCGTCTAAAACCGTACTCAACTAAATCGTCTTGTCCTTGTGCCATATTATTTTATATGTACGTCAACATCCACATTCATTCCTGGACGTAATAATTTTATTTTTTCAGAATCATTGTTGGCGTCAAGGCTGATTTTAACGGGTAAGCGTTGGATCGTTTTCACGAAGTTACCGGTAGCGTTATCCGGAGGTAAAATAGAGAAACGTGAACCTGTAGCAGGCGAAAATGAAGTTACCGTTCCATTAAAATCATAATCGGGGTAAGCATCTACTTTTATGGTTACCTTTTGTCCGGTTACCATTTTATTTAATTGCGTTTCTTTGAAGTTGGCGACAACCCAAGCTTCATTATTATTAATGATATAGAAAAGCGATTGTCCGGCCTGCACTAATTGTCCCGGTTGAATGTCAATTTTAGAAACTTGCCCGTCAATGGCCGCGGTTACGGCCGTGTACGTTAGATTTAAATTTGCCGAATCAAGCAACGCTTTGGATCTTTTGATATTGGCGGCCGCTACATCCGTTTGTCTATCCGATGCTTTCGATTTGGCTACAATAACTGATTTTTGGAAGGCAGACGCTTTTTCTTGTTGCTGTAAAATACCCACTTGACTTTCCGCTTCTTGCTTTGCCGCTAGAGCTTGTTCGTATTGTTGTTTTGTGATCGTATGGCTTTTGTACAAATTGTTGTATCTGTTGTAATCACTAGTAAGGCGACCCAATCTGATCTTGGCACTTTCGATATTTCCTCCTGCAGATTTCACATTGGCATCAGACACTAAAATGCTCGCTAAAATACTATTTATGTCCGCTTTTGAAACCTCAAAATTTCCTTCTGCAGCTGCCAAATTTGCAGTTGCTTCATCTATTTTTAATTGGTAATCCTTTTTGTCAATCGTAAATAAAGTATCCCCTTTTTTTACAAAATTATTATCCTTGATATACACTTTGCTCACATAACCGGATATTCTAGGTATGATTGGGTTCATGTTTTTCTCTACTTGAGCATCATCTGTTCCTTCATGAGATAGGGAGTAAACGTATTTATAAGTTCCATAAGCAAAACCTAATAGCACCAAAGAAGCTATTATAATGATAAACTTTGTGTTTGTTTTTTTCTTTGTCATTTTGGTGTCGGTTATATTTTTGAAAGATTGAAGGTTTGGTTTAATTGTCCAGTTACAGAAAGCAACTCGTAATATTTTTGAATGACATTCGCTTTCGCCAATGTTCTATTTATGTTGGAACCCAATTGCTCCACATCGGCTTCCAATAAGTCATTGGTGTCTGAAAGTCCATTATCATACTTGTCTCTGATTATCCTGTAATTTTCTGATGCTTGTTCAACAGCTTGATTGTAAACTAAATCTTGTTTTAGAGCTAAATTATAATCTTCGATGGCTTTCTGAACTTGTATTTTGATGTAATCGGTTAGCATTTCTTCAGAGCTTTGTATTTCCAAAGCTTTGCTTTCGGCAATTTTCACATTCGTACCATTTTTGAGAATACCACTTAAATCATAGGATACGCCAACGCCAATATTCATGGCATTTTGAACGGTAATCACATTTTTCAGATCTAATGCCGTATATCCAGCTATGATTGAAATAGTGGGGTAGTAACCGCTTTTGGCAATTTGTACATTGGCAAGACTCGCTTTTTCCTGTAATCGTACTGCTTCTAAATCTTTACGATTTGCCAAGGCTGGCTCCTCGTTAGTGGGAACATTATCCAGCTGAAAGTTGGCAAAATCACTTTCTCTTATTTCTAATTTTGTCTTAGGATCCATTTTTAAAAGACTGGCGAGTTCAAAGTTCACAATGTTTACGTCGCTTATGGCTCTATCTAACGTTAGCTGTACTTTAGAAACTTGGAGCTGTGACTTCAACAAATCATTTCTTGGAATGATTCCGTTTTTTTCCAGTTCAAGAAAATCATCGACACGTTGTTGCGCACTTTTTTGATTTTCTTTTAAGAGCTCTACCGTTTTTTGCGCTTTATACAAACTTGCGTAATAATTGATGACATGCATGGCAACCTCTTCTTTTGTTTGCATAGCGCTGGCCGTTTCAGCCTGATACATAATATCATAGGCTTTGATACTGTTTTGTAATTTAAAACCGGCAAATAGGGGAAGACTTGTGCTGACCTGTCCTATCACTAATTGATCAACCACAGGAAGCGGATCTGAATTTGAAGTTTTGTTCAATTTTAAATCTATAGAAGCTTTTGCTAAACGTTGATACTGTCCTGAGATTTTCAAGTCAGGGTATCTATTATTTTTCGCGGATTGCAATTCGTATTTTTTTGTTGCTACTTTGGTATTGGCCAAATTTACTTCATTGCTTTTTGCCCAGGCCAAGTGGATGGCCTCGTCGAGTGTTAAGCTCTTTTTTTCTTGCGCTTCTATGGATAAAATTCCAATAAAGAAAATTCCAAAGAGCATTAATTGACTAACTTTCATATATCAGAAGTGCTTTTATTGTTTGTTGAATGTGTTTTGTCAGCTTGGTTTTTATGTAGCTGTTGTATAATTCGTCAGTGGAAAGCTGTAATAAATTTTTGAAATACGCCTTATTCATATGGAAATGAAAAAACGTGCCCAAGATGGTAGGAATGATAAGGGGAACGATAATGTCCTTTCTGAAAACGCCCTTGTTCTGTCCTTCTTCTATAATGGTCATTAAAGATTTTAGATTTCCGGTTCTCAGGTCATTCAGAGCTTGAAGATCAATGTCTCTTTTTTCATTGGAAAACTCAAAATGCAATATTCTGTATATTCCCTTATTACAATTTATCCGATTGATATAAATTTC
>JBLIHD010000187.1:0-4426 GCA_047636335.1 Flavobacterium sp. | reverse complement strand
CAGTAACCGTTCCACATGACTGGGCCATTTACGGGCCATTTGATAAAAATGTGGATAAACAGAGTGTTGCCATTGTTCAAAATGGAGAAAATATAGCTACCGATAAAACGGGTAGAACCGGGGCGCTACCTCATATAGGAATGGCCTGGTATCGCAATAAATTCACATTGCCCAAAGATTCAAAAGGGAAAAAAATAATTTTACTTTTTGAAGGTGCGATGAGCGAGCCTCAAGTGTATTTGAACGGTAAAAAAGTCGGAGAATGGGCATACGGTTACAGTTACTTCTATTTTGATGTTTCCCAATTTATAAAAGAAGGAGAGAATACCTTATCAGTAAAGCTGTCTAATAAAGAATTTGCTTCACGTTGGTATCCTGGTGCTGGTTTATATCGAAAAGTAAGCATTATTGTAAAAAATAACGAGAGTATTGACCAATGGGGGCAGTTTGTGACAACACCCATTATCAGTGAACAAGGGGCTAAAGTTAACATTAAAACAAAAACTTCTGGGGTGAATACTCGTTTAGTCACCACTATTTTTGACGCTGAAGGACATGAGTTAAGTTCAGATGAGTCAACTATACGATACGGAAACGAGTTCGATCAAAATATAAAAGTAGAAAAGCCAAAATTGTGGGGTCCGGAAACCCCTTATTTATACAAAGCGGTTTCCCGATTGTATGTTGGAAAAGAACTGAAAGATGAGATTTCAACCCCTTTCGGAATTCGAGAAATAAAATATGAACCTAATAAAGGTTTTAGTCTTAATGGAAAGGTCACCAAATTTAAAGGAGTTTGTCTTCATCACGATCTTGGTCCCCTTGGAACTGCTGTTAACAAAGCGGCGTTGCGCAGGCAAATGAAAATATTAAAAGATATGGGTTGTAATGCGATACGCAGTTCGCACAATATGCCCTCTTTTGAACAACTGGAATTGGCTGATGAAATGGGTTTTATGTTTTTAGCGGAAAGTTTTGATGAATGGGCCAAGCCAAAAGTGGAGAATGGGTATCATCGATTTTTTGACGAATATGCCGAAAAAGACATTGTGAATTTAGTACAGGCAACAAGAAATCATCCTTCTATTGTGATGTGGAGTTCTGGAAATGAAGTGCCAGATCAATGGGGAGAAGCTGGGGCAAAACGTGCCAAATGGTTGCAAGAAATATTTCATAGAGAAGACCCAACACGTCCAGTAACCGTGGGTATGGATCAAGTAAAAGCGACTATGGAATCTGGTTTTGGAGCCGTGCTGGATGTTCCTGGATTGAATTATCGGGTGCATTTATATGATGAAGCTTATGCGAAATTTCCGCAAGGGTTTATTTTAGGTTCAGAAACAGCTTCAACTGTCAGTTCCAGGGGAATTTATAAATTTCCGGTGGTTCAAGAAAAAATGAAGCAGTATCCTGACTTTCAATCTTCATCGTATGATTTGGAAGCCTGTAGCTGGTCTAATGTGCCTGATGAAGACTTTGTGTTACAAGATGACAAACCTTGGGTGATTGGTGAGTTTGTCTGGACCGGTTTTGATTATTTAGGAGAACCTACGCCTTATGATGAAAGCTGGCCGTCTCGAAGTTCCTATTTTGGAATCAATGATTTAGCGGGTTTACCTAAGGATCGCTTTTACTTATACCGAAGCCGTTGGAATACAAAGGAATCAACGCTTCATATTTTACCACATTGGAACTGGGAAGGTCGCGAAGGAGAGATCACTCCCGTTTTCGTTTACACGAACTACAACAGCGCTGAACTTTTTATAAATGGCAAAAGTATGGGAGTGCAGAAAAAAGATAGCAGTAGCCCGCAAAACCGCTACCGCTTAATGTGGATGGATGCGAAATATGAGCCAGGAACTGTAAGAGTTGTGGCTTTTGATGATAATGGTAAAGCTGTTGCTGAAGAAGAAGTGCATACTTCTGGCAAGCCTTACCAAATAGTTTTAGACGCGGACAGGAAAACAATCACTGCTAATGGCAATGATATATCTTTTGTCACCGTATCTGTAGTTGATAAAAATGGAGTTCCGTGTCCTACGGCGACCAACCAATTAAAATTTAAGGTTACAGGAGCGGGTACTTACAGGGCGGCCTGCAATGGGGACGCCACTTCGCTTGAAATGTTTCATAAAGATACCATGAAACTTTTTAGCGGAAAGTTAGTAGTGCTTGTTAAATCTACAACTACTGTGGGCGATGTAAAACTTGAAGTAAACGGTGCTGGACTTAAGAGTGGTAAATTGAATTTGGTGTCTACGAAATAATAATAAAACTGAAACGGACAACTCCACTACATTTTTGAAAAAAATCTTAATAAGAAAATTATTTTTCGATCGTCGAGTAAAGCTTCGAAACTGGATACTTAAAAAAAATTAAAAAATAATGAATGATATTTTAATTAAAAACACAATCCATTTTTTTCTGGAAACCTTTGGTACAACTGCAGAAAAAATTGTCCTCTCTCCCGGAAGGATCAACATTATTGGAGAGCATATTGATTATAATGATGGTTATGTTTTGCCAGCTGCAATTGATAAAATTATTTGTTTTGCATTCGAGAAAAATAATTCGAATCAATCAAGAATAATTGCAATCGATCTTAATGATGAATTTGAAATTAACCTTGCAAACCCAGTCGAATTGACCGATAATGTATGGACAAACTATTTGAGAGGGGTTGTCAATCAATTGCAATTAAAAGGATTTAAGTTTGAAGGCTTCAATTGTGTATTCAGCAGTAATATTCCTGTGGGTTCCGGTTTGTCATCATCTGCAGCTTTGGAATGTGGATTTTTATTTGGACTAAATGAGCTTTTTAATTTGAATATAAAACCAGTTGACATCGCTTTAATGGGGCAAAAAGCGGAGCATTGGGTTGGAATCAATTGCGGCATTATGGATCAGTTTTCCAGTGTGATGGGCTTAGAAAACAAAGTCATAAAAATAGATTGCAGAACATTAGAATACGAATATCATAACGCTGATTTCAATGACTATTCTTTGATTTTATTCGATTCGAATGTCAAACATTCCTTAATGACATCGGCCTACAATGAAAGAAGGAATCAGTGCGAGGAAGGGATTTCTATTGTTAAAAATAATTTCCCAGAGATTACTAGTTTTAGGGATTGTACGGAGCAACATATTTTAGCCTTACAAAATGTAATGAGTGTTGATGTTTTTAAAAGGAGTCTTTTCGTGGTAAAAGAAATCAATCGGGTTATCCTGGCATGTGAAGCATTGGATAGCGGAAATATTGAAATGCTGGGAAAGTTAATGTTTGAAACGCATGAAGGATTGTCTACAGATTATGAAGTGAGTTGTGCCGAACTTGACATGATTGTCAATACGCTAAAAAAGGAAGAAGCGATTATCGGCTCACGATTAATGGGAGGTGGTTTTGGCGGTTGCACCATCAACTTAATTAAAAAAGGGTATGAAGACCGAATCAAAAAACAACTTTCGGCACTTTATTTTGAGACTTTTGGAATAGAATTAAAAATTTATGATGTTAAAATCGGAAACGGTACATCTCTTTATAAAAATAATCAGGATGAAAAACTTTGATATCAATGAAGATCCGCACAGACGCTATAACCCGTTAATCAATGAGTGGGTTTTGGTTTCTCCGCATCGTGCCAAACGTCCTTGGCAAGGTCAAAATGAAAAAATCGCCTCAGATTCTTTACCAGCATATGACCCAATATGCTACTTATGTCCGGGTAATGTGCGTGCGAACGGAGAAGTGAACCCAGCGTATGAAAACTCTTTTGTTTTTGAAAATGATTTTGCCGCTTTAAAGCAAGAAGAAATTGCCTTTCAAGAGAACGAAATAGACACTTTTTTTAAAGCTCAACCGGAAAGGGGAATTTCTCGAGTAGTTTGTTTTTCACCAAAACACAATTTGACTTTGCCAGAAATGCCAATTAAGGCGATTGAAAACATTGTTCATGCCTGGCAAAAAGAATATATGGATTTGGGTAATGTAGATTACATTAATCACGTTCAGATTTTTGAAAATAAAGGAAGTGTTATGGGATGCAGTAATCCGCATCCGCATGGACAAATATGGGCACAATCGTCTTTGCCAACCGAAGTGGAAAAGACGCAAAATAATCTAAAAGCCTACTTCGACAAAAACGGGAGTAACCTGTTACAGGATTATTTACAAGAAGAGCTAAAACTAAAGGAACGTGTTGTAATCGAGAATGATTATTTTGTGGCGTTGGTCCCTTTTTGGGCCATTTGGCCTTATGAAACAACGATAATCAGCAAGCGTCATGTTACAAAAATAAGCGATTTCACAGAAGATGAGGTAAGCGGTTTTGCAACTATTTTAAAACAGTTAACTATAAAATACGATAACCTTTTTGAAACATCATTTCCATATTCGTCCGGGATTCACCAGGCTCCTACTGATGGT
>JBLIHD010000186.1:0-4434 GCA_047636335.1 Flavobacterium sp. | reverse complement strand
GTTGGTGATTAGATTCTCTTCAAATTTGAAATTATCCATTTTTGCATTCAAATTTTCATCCTGGATATTCAAACGCAAAACACGCCCCTGGGGACCGTAAAAACCTCCTGCGGTTGCCGTGATTCCTTTGTGCATTCTGTAGCTCTCCATCATTTTCTCCAGTTTTTCCGAACAGGGAATCACATAGGGTTTTCCTTTGCGCAAATCCCAGTCGGTATGTTTCACAAAAGCATCTTCCATTTCGATATTCGAAACATCATCAATCAAATAGGAGCGAAGCATGTTGTCAAGCCCTAAACCAAACTTGGACATCACGAAACTATCTACTGGAATATCAGCTTGCAGGGAGCCTGAAGTTCCGATACGGATGATATTTAATTGCGTTAAACTTTCTTTTGGTTTGCGGGTTTTCAAGTCTATATTTGCTAATGCATCCAGCTCATTCATCACAATGTCAATATTGTCAGGACCTATTCCTGTTGACATCACCGTGATTCTTTTGCCTTTGAAAACACCAGTTTGGGTCTTGAATTCTCTTTTTTGGGTTGAAAATTCGATACTGTCAAAGAATTGGGTGATTTTTTCGACACGGTTTTGATCTCCCACAAAAATAATGTCTTGTGCGATGTGTTCTGGTTTCAGATTTAAGTGATAAACGCTACCGTCTGGATTTAATATTAATTCTGATGATTGTATCATTTATATTTTAATTGATAGTTGATAATTGACAAAATAATTATTCATTATACATTTTCAATTGGTTACCCTCCAACACGTTTTACTTTGAAACCCTTAAATTTAAGTATTTCCATGATTTTGTCGCGGTAGTCACCCTGAATTATGATGGAATCATCTTTGAAAGTACCACCGACACTCAGTTTTGTTTTTATTTCTTTGGCTAAAATCTTAAAATCTTCGTCTGTACCTTCATAACCTTCGATCACGGTTGTGACTTTGCCTTTTCTTTTTTCGTATTTACAAATCATGGGTTCTTTTTGAACATATAATTCATGGGCAACTTCTTCAATTGCTTCCTCAGGAGCGGGTTCGTGATCCGGAAAAAGATTTTTTAATTGGTCTTTTAAGTCCATATTTTATGGTTTTATTGAACGCGGATGTGGATTTCAGTGAATATTTCGTGGACAGTAATTAATCCGTTTAAATCAGTTTTATCCGTGTTCTATTTCTATTTAATCTATAAAAGCTGTCTTGCTTGTATCGCAATGTTGAGCAAAAAGAAAAAAGACATTAAGTAAACTCAATGTCTTTTATTACTGTAAGTAAATTTAAGAATTATTTTTTTATTAATCCCAAATCTACCAAACGTTCGTATAGATAATCACCGGCAGTGATGTCTTCAAATTGTTTTGGGTGTTCCGCATCAATGCAGTTTTCTAAACAATTCAATGGCATATCACTCACAGGGTGCATAAAAAACGGCACGGAATAACGTGAAGTCCCCCATAATTCCCTTGGTGGATTTACGACCTGATGGATCGTGGATTTCAATTTGTTGTTCGTGTAACGGGACAACATATCGCCTACATTGATTACCAGCTCATCCGGTTCGGCAATGGCATCAATCCATTCTCCGTTGTGGTTTTGGACTTGAAGTCCTTTTCCTTGCGCACCCATTAATAAGGTGATCAAGTTGATGTCACCATGGGCTGCGGCGCGAATCGCGTTTGCAGGCTCTGAAGTAATAGGAGGGTAATGAATGGGTCTCAAAATAGAATTTCCGTCTTTGGCAAAATTGTCAAAATGGAATTCGTCCAATCCCAAACGCAATGCTAACGCACGCAAGACATAAACACCTGTTTTTTCAAGCATTTGATATGCCTCTTTGCCTACTGCATTAAAACGAGGTAATTCTTTTACTTCCACATTTTCAGGATATTCTGAAGCATATTTTGAGTTTTCACCGACATACTGGCCAAAATGCCAAAATTCTTTCAAATCCCCTTCTTTTCTGCCTTTGGCGTGTTCCGTGCCAAAAGAAACATAACCTCTCTGACCTCCAATACCTGGAATCTCATAGCCGTGTTTCGTTTCAATAGGTAAAGCGAAAAAATTTCTTATTTCACTATAAAGTTCATTTACCAAGTTGTCATCTAAAAAATGACCTTTTAATGCTACGAAGCCAATATCTTCAAATGCACTTCCGATTTCATTTACAAATTTTTGTTTACGTTCCGGGTCGTCCGAAAGGAAATCACGCAAGTCAACACTAGGAATGTTTTGCATATTATTCATATTTTTTAATATCTTAGGAGGCTTTAAAATCCTTCCAATTACAAATGTATTGAATAATTTTAAAATAGGATTTCAAAAGTTGTAAACAAAATAAAAAAATATAACAATTTAAAACGAAACTGTTATATTTATTTATCTTTGAATCACCTAATAAAGCCATTAAAATGAACTTTGACAAAAAAAATCTTACTGACGATAGCTTACTAGATTTATACAAAAGAATTCTCAAGCCAAGACTTGTAGAGGAGAAAATGCTAATTCTCATTCGTCAAGGAAAAGTATCCAAATGGTTTTCAGGAATTGGCCAGGAAGCGATATCGGTGGGCGTGACAGCTGTACTAGATAAGGACGAATATATTTTACCTATGCACAGAAACCTTGGCGTTTTTACAGGCAGGGACATTCCGTTATACCGTTTATTCTCCCAATGGCAAGGAAAAGCCAATGGTTTTACCAAAGGGCGTGACAGAAGTTTCCACTTCGGAACTCAGGAATACAAAATTATTGGGATGATTTCTCATTTGGGTCCGCAATTAGGCGTGGCTGATGGCATCGCCTTGGCCAACAAACTGAAGAAAAACGGAAAAATTACCGCTGTTTTTACTGGTGAAGGGGCCACTAGTGAGGGTGATTTTCACGAAGCCCTTAATATTGCTTCCGTATGGGAATTGCCCGTTATGTTTGTGATAGAGAATAACGGCTACGGCCTATCGACTCCCACAAATGAGCAGTACCGTTGCGAAAACCTGGCAGATAAAGGAAAAGGATACGGGATGGAAAGCCATATTGTTGACGGTAATAACATTCTGGAAGTCTATAATCTATTGTCTGAATTGAAGGCTTCTATGGTTGAAAAACCGCGTCCCGTTTTATTGGAGTTTAAAACCTTTAGGATGCGTGGGCATGAAGAGGCGAGTGGCACTAAATATATCCCTCAAGAGCTAATGGATCAGTGGGCAATAAAAGACCCTGTTGAAAAGTACAGAAAATATTTAAAGGAAAATAAAATTCTTACTGAGGAGTTTGATGAAGCTTTACGAAGCGAAATCAAACAAGAAATTAATGAGAATTTGGCCTTAGCTAATGCCGAACCAGAAATAGTAGCTATACTAAGTGAAGAATTAAATGACCTTTACAAAACTTCTGTATTTGAAGAAGTTAAACCTACAGAAGAAAAACAAAAAATTCGATTTATAGACGCCATTTCGGACAGTCTGCGACAATCGATGGAGCGTCATGACAATTTGGTAATCATGGGACAGGACATTGCCGAATATGGAGGTGCTTTTAAAATAACCGATGGGTTTGTCGCGCAATTTGGAAAAGAGCGCGTTATCAATACCCCGATTTGTGAGAGTGCAGTAGTCTCGGCAGCAATGGGATTGTCAATCAATGGATATAAGGCGATTGTCGAAATGCAATTCGCTGATTTTGTTTCGACCGGTTTTAACCCGATCGTAAACTTGTTGGCCAAATCACATTACCGCTGGTTAGAAAAAGCGGATGTGGTGGTTCGTATGCCTTGCGGTGGCGGAACACAAGCGGGCCCTTTTCACTCTCAGACAAATGAGGCATGGTTTACCAAAACACCGGGATTGAAAGTAGTTTATCCCGCTTTTCCGTATGATGCTAAAGGTTTACTAAACGCTTCAATCAACGATCCGAATCCAGTGATGTTCTTTGAACATAAACAATTGTATAGAAGTGTTTCGCAGGAAGTGCCAAAAGATTATTATACCCTGCCTTTAGGGAAAGCGGCTTTATTACAAGAAGGGAACGAAGTGACCATAATATGTTTTGGGGCCGCAGTACATTGGGCCTTAGATATCCTGGAGAAAAACCCGGAGATTTCTGCTGATTTACTGGATTTAAGGACCCTACAGCCATTAGACACGGAAGCCATTTTTTCGTCCGTGAAGAAAACAGGAAGGGTAATTATATATCAAGAAGATTCCATGTTTGGCGGTATCGCTAGCGACATTTCGGCAATGATTATGGAGGAATGCTTTAAATACTTGGACGCTCCTGTAAAAAGGGTGGCCAGTTTAGACACGCCTATCCCATTCACAAAAGCATTGGAAGATCAATATTTGCCAAAAGGCCGATTCGAAATAGAGTTACTGGCACTTTTAGCCTATTAATGATTTAGAATAAAAAATGCCGTTCACTGAGCGGCATTTT
>JBLIHD010000185.1:0-4451 GCA_047636335.1 Flavobacterium sp. | reverse complement strand
AAATGAAAGTATATACTAAAACTGGAGATAAAGGAACCACCTCGTTATTCGGGGGCACACGCGTTCCAAAAGACCATATCAGAATTGAGAGTTACGGAACGGTAGACGAATTAAATTCTTATATTGGACTTGTCCGCGACCAGGATATGAACACCCACTATAAAGAAATTCTTGCCGAAATACAGGATCGCTTATTTACAATTGGAGCCATACTTGCGACACCACCCGAAAAAGAAGTGAAGAAAAACGGGGAGCTTCGTTTACAAAAATTGGGGATCGTAGAGAGCGATGTTGAATTATTGGAAAATGAAATCGACAGTATGGAGAGTGAACTCCCACCTATGACCCACTTTGTCCTGCCCGGAGGACACACCACAGTGTCATATTGTCATATTTCCCGTTGTGTTTGCCGCCGTGCCGAACGACTAGCGGTCCACTTAAGCCATAATGAGCCTGTAGCTGAAATTGCAATTAAGTACCTGAACCGACTTTCTGACTATCTTTTTGTATTGGCACGAAAGTTGTCTCATGACTTGCAAGCCGAGGAAGTTCAATGGATTCCCCGAAAGTGATTAGTTTACCGATAGCAATTAACATCTAAAAAACGGGACACTACTAACTGAATACTGGGCACCAAAAAAACACGTTCTTAACTTTTTTTAAAAATAAATAGATTTTTACTTGTCTTTTTCAGTAAAAAATTTATTTTTGCACAAAACTAAATCAACAAAAGATGTATTGGACTTTAGAATTAGCATCCTACCTTAGTGATGCACCATGGCCTGCAAACAAGGACGAACTTATTGATTATGCTATACGTGCAGGAGCTCCTTTAGAAGTAGTGGAAAACCTACAATCTATTGAAGACGAAGGCGAGATTTACGAATCAATGGAAGAAATTTGGCCAGATTATCCTACAGACGAAGATTATCTTTGGAATGAGGATGAATATTAAAAAATAAGCAAAGAAAAAGTCTCAAAAGAGGCTTTTTTTTTGGTTAAATTTACATTTTGAAATAATTTAGAAATACAAACATATTATGAGTTTCATAAATAGCATTCTTAAAGCCTTTGTCGGGGACAAATCCGAGAAAGATGTCAAGGCATTACAGCCTTACTTAAAAAAAATTAAAACTTTTGAAAGTAATTTAATTGCACTATCACACGACGAATTAAGAGCTCGTACTTTTTTCTTCAAAGATCAACTGCAAGCTGCCCGTGCCGATATTGACGCTAAAATCGCAACTCTTAAAAAAGATGTCGAAGCAATTGAAGACATTGATCAGCGAGAAGACATTTATGTAGCTATTGATGCTTTAGAAAAAGAAGCCTACGATTTGTCTGAAAAAACTTTACTTGAAATTCTTCCTGAAGCGTTTGCCGTGGTCAAAGAGACAGCGAGACGTTTCAAAGACAACTCAGAAATAAGAGTAACTGCAACCGCCAAAGACAGAGAGTTTTCCGGAAACAAACCTTATGTTTCTCTTGATGGAGACCATTCTGTTTGGCAAAATAAATGGAATGCCGCAGGTAAAGAAATTACTTGGGACATGATTCACTATGATGTCCAACTGATTGGTGGAATGGTACTACATGAAGGTAAAATTGCAGAGATGCAAACGGGTGAAGGAAAAACATTAGTAGCAACTTTGCCGCTATATCTGAATGCGTTGACCGGAAACGGAGTGCATTTAGTTACAGTGAATGATTATTTGGCTAGACGTGATAGTACCTGGAAAGCGCCTTTATTTGAATTCCACGGTATGACAGTTGACTGTATCGATAATCATCAACCGAGTTCTGAAGGACGTAAAGCAGCTTACAATGCAGACATCACTTACGGAACGAATAATGAATTTGGTTTTGATTATTTAAGAGATAACATGACCCATTCACCAAATGATTTGGTTCAAAGAAAACACAATTACGCGATTGTCGATGAGGTCGATTCCGTATTAATTGATGATGCTAGAACGCCATTGATTATTTCTGGTCCAGTACCGCAAGGAGATCGTCACGAGTTTAATGAGTTGAAACCAAAAATTGAAAACTTAGTTGCTCTTCAACGTCAGATAGCAAATGGATTTTTATCCGAAGCAAAAAAACTGATCAAAGAAGGAAAAACTAAAGAAGGTGGCTTCGTGCTTTTAAGAGCTTATAGAAGTGCTCCAAAAAATAAAGCCTTGATTAAGTTTTTGAGTGAAGAAGGAATCAGACAACTACTTCAAAAAACAGAAAATCAATACATGCAAGATAACAATCGTGAAATGCATAAGATTGACGAAGCTTTGTATTTTGTTATTGAAGAAAAAAACAATCAAGTTGAATTGACTGACAATGGAATCCAATTCCTTTCAGGAGATACTGACTCTGACTTTTTCATTCTTCCAGATATCGGAACTGAAATTGCCGCTATCGAAAAGAAAAAATTAGAAAAAGACGCCGAGGCAGAGGAAAAAGAAAAGTTATTTCAAGATTTTGGGATAAAAAGCGAACGCATCCATACATTGACACAACTGTTGAAAGCGTACAGCCTTTTTGAAAAAGATACTGAATATGTCATCATGGATAATAAGATCATGATTGTCGATGAACAAACGGGACGTATCATGGATGGTCGTCGTTATTCTGATGGATTACACCAAGCTATCGAGGCTAAAGAAAATGTAAAAATCGAGGCTGCAACACAAACGTTTGCCACGGTAACTTTACAGAATTATTTCAGAATGTACAACAAACTAGCCGGCATGACAGGAACTGCGGTTACTGAAGCTGGTGAGTTATGGCAAATATACAAATTGGATGTAGTAGAAATCCCTACTAACAGACCAATGGCAAGACAAGACAAAGAAGATTTCATTTATAAAACAACTCGTGAAAAATTCAACGCTGTAATTGAAGATGTAACTGCATTGTCAAGCGCAGGAAGACCCGTTCTTATTGGAACGACTTCAGTTGACATTTCGGAATTATTGAGTCGAATGTTAAAAATGAGAGGTGTTGCGCACAATGTATTGAATGCAAAAATGCACAAACAAGAAGCTCAGATTGTAGAAGATGCAGGGAAATCTGGAGTAGTTACGATTGCTACCAATATGGCTGGTCGTGGAACCGATATTAAATTATCTGCAGAAGTGAAAGCAGCTGGTGGACTTGCTATTGTAGGTACGGAACGTCACGATTCACGTCGTGTAGACAGACAGTTGAGAGGTCGTGCAGGTCGTCAAGGTGACCCTGGAAGTTCTCAATTCTATGTTTCACTAGAAGACAACCTAATGCGTTTATTTGGTTCTGAAAGAGTAGCCAAAGTAATGGACAGAATGGGACTTGAAGAAGGAGAAGTTATCCAACATTCGATGATGACTAAATCTATCGAACGCGCACAGAAAAAAGTGGAAGAAAACAACTACGGCGTGCGTAAACGTTTGCTGGAGTATGATGATGTTATGAATGCGCAACGTGAAGTGGTGTACAAACGTCGTCGTCATGCCTTGTTTGGAGAACGTTTGAAACTGGACATTGCTAACATGTTATATGACACTTGTGAACTTATAGTACAAAACACAAAAGCTACCAATGATTTCAAAAACTTTGAAATTGACCTTATTCGTTACTTTTCTATCACTTCTCCGGTTTCAGAAAGCGATTTCTTGAAATCAACTGATATAGAATTGACTGGAAAAGTGTATAAAGAAGCTTTAAAATATTACACTGAGAAAACGGAACGTAGCGCGAGAGAAGCTTTTCCTATCATCAAGAATATATACGAAGATAAAAAAAACCAGTTCGAACGCATCGTAGTTCCATTTACGGATGGAGTGAAATCATTAAGTGTGGTGACTGATTTGAAAAAGGCATACGAAACTGAGGGTAAACAATTAGTGGCTGATTTTGAAAAAAACATCACATTATCAATTGTGGATGAAGCTTGGAAAAAGCATTTACGCAAAATGGATGAATTGAAGCAATCAGTTCAACTGGCGGTTCACGAACAAAAAGACCCTTTGCTGATTTATAAATTTGAAGCGTTTAAGTTGTTTAATAGTATGTTGAATGGCGTAAACAAAGAGGTGATATCATTCCTTTTCAAAGGGGATTTGCCACAACAAAGCGCTCCAGATATTGAAGAAGCACAAGAAGCAACACGTCCGAAAGAAGATTATACAGCTTCAAAAGATGAAATGCCTAGCAGCGCAACCTCAAATCAAGAGGCTGGTCAAACGCAACAACGCCAGGTTACCGAAACCGTCGTGAGAGAGATGCCAAAAATCAATCGTAATGATACAGTAACGGTTAAGCAAATCGCTACCGGAAAAACGGAAACGATGAAGTTTAAAAAAGCGGAAAGCCTGTTGACGACCGGAGAATGGGTTATCGTTAAAGAATAATTTCAGACAACAGATACAAGCCTGTTTAATCATAAATTCCCCAATTACGAAAGTAGTTGGGGA